>DATART010000460.1:0-6432 GCA_036264035.1 Thermoanaerobaculia bacterium
CAAGGCGCCGTTCGCCACCGCTGAACGCGCTATCTCCTCAGAAGAGCCGATCAATGTCGCAAGGTATGGCCATTGAAACTCCACGAGTTCAGTGTTTCGCATATCGCCATTCTACGACACCTTAAGTTAGCGCGTATGCCCTGCCGGGGTCGGAATTCCTTCGCTCGCATGATTCCGGTGGTCGCTCGCTTCGCTCGAACCACCGGCTACCGTACGTGTCGCCATCCGGCGACGGTGCCGCGTTTATGTCAGCGCAGCGTGAGCACGTTTCATCGGCGCCTAACTCGCGCTGTCGAACACCTTCCGGATACGCCGCGAAAAGTACTTCGGCGGCAGTCCGACGTTCCATTTTTTGAGCGACTTGGCTTTTCGGAAGGACTTCATGGCCTCGATTTTGTCGCTGTCTTCGGCGTTGAAGGCGTATTGCGAGTATTGGGAGGCGCCGAGGAAGGCCCAGATGTAGCCGTTCTTCGGCATTTCGTCTGCGAGCGTGCGGAACTTCTTCGTGGCGTCTTCGAACTCGCCGCTGAAGTAGCTTTCGAGTGCGTCGCGGACGCGACGCGTGGAGTCGGCGAGGACGATGTTGCTGGCTTGCGTGGGACGCGTCGGGATGACTGTCGGCTGCGGGGCGGGAGCACCAGGGGCAGGCGCGAGGTCGGCAATCGTGGCGGCCTGCTGCGCGGAAGCGATGGCCGCGTTCAGATCGTCGTTGGATCGCGCGTTGCCGCTTTTCGTGAGCGCGTCGGTGAGGGCTTGCGTCGCGGTTGCGTACTGCGGCGTGTTGCCGGCCTTGCGCTGCATCGCGGCGGCGAGACGCGTTTTGGCCTGGTTGATTTCAGCGTTGGCGCGCTGGCGGAGTGCGGGATCGATCGACGGCGCCGCCGGCTGCACCGGAACGGGGACAGGTACCGGCACGACGCGCGGCTGCGGCGCGGGAGGCTGCGGTTCGGGCGCGGGCGGTGTGCTGGCCTGGGCCAGCTTCCCTTTCGCGCGCGACATCAGCGTCTCGATCGATCCGAGATCCTCGGGGCCGGCACCGCTGGTACGCTCGAAATCGGCCACCGCCTGTTCGTACTTGCCGGTGTTGAGGTACGCGACGCCGCGGTAGTAGTACGGGTGATAGTTGATGAAGATCGCGCCGTAGGTGCGCGCTTTGTCGTTCTCTTTCGGGTTGCCGCCGATCGCGGCATTCATCTTTTGAATGACCGTGGACCACTGGCCGTTGCGCGCCGCTTTCAGGCCGTCGTCGTAGTCGTCGTACCACGATGCGAACGCGGCGGTTGCCGCGAGCAGGACTGCCAATCCGATCGTGACGCTGCGCGCGGATTTCATGGTTTCGCGACTTCCTTTTCCAGCTCGTCGAAATTAACCGGGTCGAACTCGAACCGTCTCTTTACGTGCTGCCCCGCTTCGACGGTGACGCTCATGGTCTGCGACTTCCCCTTCGTATCGGACATGGTTACGGTGTACTTGCCGGGATCGAGTTGGATGCTCGTGGGCGTCGATTTGTCATCGTCGGTAATGTCGATCGACTTCCCTTTGTCATCGACGATCTTATCGAGCTCGCCCCAGGGCGTTGCCGAGAGAAGAAGGACGCCTTTGCCGGCAGGGATCGGCGCCGTTGATGTCGGTGCGGTCGTCGTGACGACGGTCGTGCTGATTGGTGCGACCGGCGTGGCCGGTTGACTTCTCTTCCAGAAGAAGTAGCCGCCGCCGAGGACGATCGCGAGCGCGGCGGCGATGCCGATGATCATTCCGGCGTTGCTCTTCTTCGGCGCGAACGACGCGGGCGACACCTGCCGCTCGATCATCGTGGCCTCGGCATTGCCACTCCACTTTTGCTCGGCGGCCGTCGGTGCGGCGGTGGAGGCGAGCCGCTCCATCACCGTCGCGTCGTCGCTCCCGGCGCGCGTCGGTTGCGGACCGGGTATCGTGCCTGTCGGTCCGAGATTCCGCTCCATTACGGTTGCGTCATCGCTGCCGATCTTCGTTCCCGTCGGGCCCGTGCGGGGAGGCGGCATCGACGTTTCCGCCTGCGTCGGCTGGCCGGTCATCGTCTGCTGCGTGGCCTGCTGGCCTCCGTACGTTGCGCCGGGACCGGTGGCCGTGAACTTAGGCAGCTCGGCCAGCGTCTGCGCGCCGGAGAGCGTGATCATCCGCTCGCCGAGTCCGTACTTCTGATCGGGCGGCACGGTGTTGCGGATCGCCTCGAGGGCGTGCTCGAAATCGGCCGCTGTCGCGTAGCGATTGTCGCGGCTCTTCTCCAGCGACTTCATGATCACCGACTCGAGCTGCGGCGGCACCTTTACCGCCGGATTGAGATCGTGGATCGGAAGCGGCTTCTCGGTGACGTGCTTGAGGATGTAGCCGTGCGGATTGGTGGCCTGGAACGGCGCGCGGCCGGCCAGCATCTCGTACATGACGATGCCGAAGGAGTAGAGATCGGAGCGCGGATCGAGGTGCTCGCCTTCCTTCAGAAAACCGGCCTGCTCAGGCGACGCGTACTTCAGTTTGCCGAGGAACATGCCGGTCTGCGTCAGGCCCTGGCTGCCCTCCCCCTCGGCGAGTTGCTTGGCGATGCCGAAGTCGATGACCTTCACCAGCAGTTTCCCGTGGTGGTCCTGCGACAGCATGATGTTCTCGGGCGAGATGTCGCGATGGATCAGGCCCATCGAGTGGAGATGATCGAGTCCGCTCAGCGCCTGGATCGCAATCTCGATCGCGAGGCGCGCCGGCATCGCGCCGTTCTGCCCGATCCACTTCTGGATGTTGGTGCCGTCGATGAACTCCCAGACCATATAGTAGGAGCCGTCGTCGAGCTGGGCGAAGTCGTAGAGCATCGCCAGGTTCTTGTGCTTGATCATCGTCGACGTGCGCGCCTCCTGAAGGAAGCGCTGCATGCCCTGATCGTCGGCGGCGACGTTCGGCCGCATGATCTTGATGACGCGGAGTTCGTTGAGATGGATGTGGCGGACTTTGAAGATCTCGCCCATGCCGCCGATGCCGAGGCGGTCGAGGATCTGGTACTTGCCGTCGAGGAGTTTCGTCGAATACGTGCGCTGAAACACCGTGACCCGCTCGCCGCACGCGGGGCACTGTTCGAGGCTCGAATCGATCGGCTGTTTGCAGCGGAGGCAGTTGATTTGGGTCATGTGTGCTCCGGTTCGGGGGATGGGGAGTGGGGAGTGGGAGAAATGGCTTTACCGAGCAAGCAGCCGTCCTCCCACTCCCCACTCCCTACCCCCCCCTCCCTTTCAATACATAACTACACGCCGGGTCTGCGCCGAAGCGCACGACGTCTCCCGGCTTCAACGAGACCGCTTTGTCGACTCGCGTGTTGTTGACATACGTTCCGTTGGCGGACTTCAGATCTTCGAGTGTGCATGAGCCGCCGGTCATGGTGATACGGGCGTGGCGGCGGGAGACGGCCGGATGCGCGAGGACGACCGAGCAGGTGCGGTCGCGGCCGACCATGATGCTGTCTCCGCTCAGCGGATGCTTTTCATTCGCCTCGGCTTTGACATGCACGAGTTGCCATTGCTGCGGAGCACCGACGGGAGGAACCGCCGCGGGAATCGGACGCATGGTCGGCGTGTAGCCGGGGCGGAGGTTGTACTCCTCCAGCGCCTCGAAAAACTCGCGCGCGGTTTCGTAGCGCTGGTCCATGCGCGGATGCATCGCCCGCAGCACGATCGCTTCGAGCTCGGCGTCGATCTCGGGACGGTACGCGCGCGGCGGCTGTTTCTCCCCGCGATAAATCGCATCGATCAGCTTCGGCAGCGAGCGGCTGTTGAATGGCAGCGCGCCGGTGAGCATCTCGTAGAGCACGACGCCGGCGGAGTAGACGTCGCTCTTCGCGCCGGCATCATTTGGCTCGCGGATCTGCTCGGGCGACATGTAGTGCGGCGTGCCGAGGAGGAAGCCGGACTTCGTGAGCACGGTCTGGCTGCTGCCGGCGCCCCCTTCCTTAATCTTGGCGATGCCGAAGTCGGTCACTTTGACGACACCGCCCGGAGCACTCTCGCGGATCAGATTGGCCGGCTTGATGTCGCGGTGCACGATGCCTTTGCCGTGCGCGTAGACGAGCGCTTCGAGCAGGCATTGCGCGGTGCTGATGGCGTCGGCGATCGGCAGCGCGCCGCGCTCGGTGAGCAGGACGTCGACCGGCGTCCCTTCGACGAGCTCCATCACCAGCACGGCGTGATCGTCGTTGTTGATGAATTCGTAGAAGCGGGTGATGTAGCGGTGGCGCAGCTTCTCGAGGATGTGCGCTTCCTTGACGAAGCGTTTGCGGGCCGTCACTTCGCCGGCCAACTCCTCGCTCATCACTTTGAGGACGACCTCATAGCCGCCCGGGAGAATTTCGGTGCGCGTGATCGTGCGGCCGACGTAAACGTGGCTCATGCCGCCTTCTCCGAGCTCGCGCTCGATGCGGTAGTTGCCGACGACGTTGCCGATCATTTCAGCGCGCCCTCTTCATCCCAGTAGAAGCCTTCGTCGCACAACGGCATGAACAGATATTTGTGCGCACCGACGCGAACGACGTCCTTCGGCGCAAGGTCGCGGCGCGGCTCGATCTCAGCGTCGTTGACGTACGTCCCATTCGTCGAGTTGTGGTCCATCAAAATGAACCTTCGCTCCTCGGGGCGAAAAACGAGGTCGGCGTGATGCGATGACGCCTGATCGTCGTTGACCACGATGTCCGATCGGCGGTCGCGCCCGAGGACGTTGCGCCCGATGCGGACGGGAAACGATTCGCCGCGTGCAACGCCGTTCAATCCGATCAGCCAGCCGACGACGTAGCGCTTCGGCGCCGCGAGCGGATCGAGTTTCTGCACCGCGACGGTGCGCTCCACCGGCTGGTCGGCGACGGCTACCGCTGACTCGCGATTCATCGTCGGCGGCGGAACCGCTGTGGGACGCCGCACCGGCTCGGCGGGAACGGCAACGGGGCGGGAAGGTTCGCCGAATCGCGTCGGCCGCACCACCGGGACATCGGATTCAGCGTTTTCCGCGGGGCAGTACGGACAAAGGTCCCAGCTCTCGTCGATGAAATGCCCGTTCTCACACCGCTTGTCAGCCACGTTTCAATGCCTCACGCATGGAAGGCGACCGCAACCGCGTTGCGCCCGCCGAAGTAGATGATGTCGCCGTCTTTGAGGAACCGCTTGTCGATCTTCTGGTCGTTGACGTAGGTCCCGTTCGATGAATTCCGGTCGATCAGCAGCACTTTGCCGTCGATCGAGACCACCTCCGCATGCAGCCGGGAAACCTTGGGATTCTCCAATACGATCTCACACATTGCCGATTCCCGTCCCACGCGGATGCCCGATCCGCCGAGGGCCAGGCGCTCGCCGGCGCGGGTGCCGTTGAGGATGGTGAGCTTGCCGAGCATGAGCGGCGCACCGGCCGGCGCGCTGGCCGGCGACACGACGCGCTCGGTGGTCACTTTGAGCATGTCCAGCGGCATGCGCGGACGGCGAACGCGCGGAATGGCCAGTCCGATTACGAGCACCGCGAGGGCGCCGCCGGCGCCGACCGTGGCCACCGGATGCTTGCGCCAGAGCGGCATCGATTGCAGCGCGCGGTCGGTATCGTGGCGGAAGCGGATGACGTCGGGCGAGTTGGGAAAAATGTTGCTCGCGCTGGCCAGCTCGGTCGAGGCGACATTCCACTTGCCATCCTGCGCCGCATCGAGCGAGGCGCGGTAGTGCTGATCGAACGCGCCCTCGACATTCACCGGCACGTTCGCGTCGCGCAGAAAGCTTCGCGCGACGTTGATGGGAACGAGGAACTTGATCGCCTCGGCGTCGGTGCGGCCCCAGGTGGAGATGCCGATCACTTCGCCGGCGCGATTGACGGCCGGGCCGCCGGAGTTGCCGCGGTAGATGGCGACATTCGATTGAAACACCGGCGTGTTGGTGACGTCGCGCTTGATGGCGGTGATGATGCCGGGATTGAACGTGGCCTCGAGATCGCTGTCGCGCGACAGCCAGCCGCCGATGACGTCGTCGGTGCTGCTGGCCACGGCCGGATATCCAACCGACCAGATCGACTCACCGACGCGCGTGGAATCGGAGTCGCCGAGCGTCAGCGCCGGGAGGTTCTTGTGGTTGACGCGAAGCAGCGCGAGGTCTGTGCCGCGCTGCGCCAGCGCGGGCGAGAAGCGGTCGATCGTGAACGGCAGCTTCTCGCCATTAGACAGTTCGATCTCGTTGGTGACGACGCGGTTGTCCAGCCGGCCCTGGGTCACCAACACCGCGATGTAGCGCTCCAACGCGTCGCTGCGATGCAGTTTGCGCAGTTCGTCGACCGGAAAGTGTTTGATCAGCGCCGAGATCGCCCCGTTTCGGAGCAGCTCGCGGTCGAGCGCCTCATCGTTCCGCGTCGGCTCGACGACGTGGCCGCTGGTTAGCACGAGGCCATCGGGAT
>DATART010000056.1:0-3901 GCA_036264035.1 Thermoanaerobaculia bacterium
CGCGGCATCCAGTACGACTCCGTGAGCGACGACACCAGCGGCAACGAGGACAGCTCGCCGGACTTTTTCTGGGAGTCGTCCGCGAAGATCACCGCCACGGGGTGGGACCTCGAGCTGCGCATCCCGTTCTCGTCGCTGCGCTACAAGAAAGCCGATCCGCAGACGTGGGGCATCCTGCTCTACCGCAACTATCCGCGCGACCGCCGCTACCAGTTCTTCGCCAGCAAGCTGCCGAAAGGCGGCAACTGTTTCATCTGCAATGAAAACAAGATCGTCGGTCTGACCGGGCTGCCTTCCGGCGGCCACATCGTGGCCGCGCCATATCTGACGGTGAAGGAGCAAGGCTCTCCGCGCTTCGACAGCCTCGGCAACCGCATCGGCAAAAGCCTCGTCAATGCGCCGGCGAAAGCCGATGCGGGACTCGATGTGAAGTGGACGCCGAGCGCGGACACGGCCATCGACGGCACGCTCAATCCCGACTTCTCGCAAGTCGAATCGGACGTCGCCGCGATTTCGGCGAACCAGCGCTTCGCGATTTTCTTCTCCGAGAAGCGGCCGTTTTTCCTCGAAGGCGTCGAGCTGTTCAACACGCCGATCCAGGCGGTCTACACGCGCACGATCACGTCGCCGCGCTACGGATTGCGATCCACCGGGAAGTTCGGCGACAACGACTACACCGCGATCGTCGCCTCCGATCGGGGCGGCGGCGTGACGATCCTCCCAGGCCCGAACGGTTCCGATTTCGCCGACGTCGATTTCAGTTCGACCGTGGCCATCGGCCGCATCCGCCACAACATGGGCCTGTCGTACATCAGCCTCCTCGGCACGTTCCGCGAGTCGGAGGGAAACGCGCACAATCGCGTCCTCGGGCCGGATTTTCAGTGGCGGCCGAATGACAAGGACACCGTCACCGGCCAGCTTCTCTTCAGCAATACGAAAACTCCCAATCGCCCCACGCTGGCCAGCGAATGGAACGGGCAGACGCTCGACGGCCATGCCGGCGACGTCTGGTGGTCGCGCTCAACGCGTCACTACGACTGGATCGTCGAACAGCGCGATTTCAGCGACGGGTTCCGCGCCGACAGCGGCTTCGTGCCGCAGGTCGGCTATCGCGAATCGTTTTTCGAAGGCGGCTCCACGATCCGGCCGACTACCGGCTTCGCCAATCGCATCCGCTTCTTCCTCAACGGCGATTACCAGTCGGCGATGAATGGCGATCGTCTCTTCGCCGACCGCTCCGCCGGCATCGGATTCGACGGCAAGTTCGCATCGAGCACGCGCCTGCGTTTTTCGGTCAACAGCGTCCGTAGTGGCGACAAGGTTCTGACGCGGCATCAGCTTCTCTACGCGATCGTGTTCACGCCGTCGCGCCTCATTCAGAACATCCAGATCAACGGCTCCGGAGGCGAGGACGTCGACTTCTCCAACACCCGCCTCGGCCGCGGTCTGAGCGCGACCGTCAGCGGCATCGTCCGGCCGACGGATCACCTCGAGCTGCGCCTCAATCAGAGCCTGAGCTGGCTCAACGTGAAGCCGCTGCCGACTCAGATCGACGCCGAAAACGGCCGCCTCTTCACCGCCCAGGTCGAGCGTCTCCGCGCGACCTACACGTTCAACTCGAAGATGTACGTGCGCGGCATCGTGCAGAACGTCCGCACGAACCGGAATCAGCAGCTCTTCCTGAACACGACAAATCAACACAGCGGCAACGTGACGTCATCATTCCTCTTCGCCTACAAGGTGAACTGGCAAACGGTCCTCTTCCTCGGCATCGGCGATGAACGCGACGTTGATGTCGCGGACAACAAACTGCAGCCCGCCAGTCGACAACTATTTATGAAGATGTCGTACGCGTTCCAGCGGTGAACGGTTCGCGGTGACGGCCTTACCACGCCGGCGTTTCGATCCCATGCGGCAACTCGCGCTGCATCGCGCGCCATGAGCGATCGAGTCGCCATGCCGAGGCCGCGAGCAAAAGGAAGGCGAGAAGAAGAACGACGTCGAAGCGGCGTCGTTTCAACGCGAGACCCACAAGAACGAGATCGATCAGCGCAACGGCAGCAGACAGATTCCGCAGCCGCAGAAATGCCATCGCCGTGAAGCCGAATTGGCCGCCGAGGTAAACGATCAGCAACGCCGACAACAGTCCTGACGTGAACGCGATCGCGCGCGGACGCGTGCGCCAGAGCGCGTACGCGATCGATGCAAACGCGACGACGACGGCGCAGAGCAGCACCGCGACTCCGTGACGAAATACGAACGGCCAGCGATCGGCAGCCAGCGGTGGCATTGACGCCTCGACGTTTTGCTGCGCAATCAGGTATCCGTTGACGTTTTCCAGTACTCGCGCTGCCAGCCAGAGCGTCGCGATCAGCGATACCGCGGCGCCGATGAGAGCCGAACGGGATCGGCCGAGGGTCAGCGCCGCGATGACCGCCGACACGATCACCGCCACCGGCGCCGACAGCATCGCCCACGTCCAGCTCACGAACGATGCCTCGGTCGCTTCCGTCGGGATGAATTGCAGATTGCCGAACGCGCCGAACGTGCGGGTGAGCTCCAGCAGTCCCGCAAATGCGCATCCGATGGCCAATCCGGTCAGCAAAGAAAAAACGCCGCCGTTTCCGGCGGCGTTGCGTTCGTTCGATTCGGCGACTTCCGTTACCAACCGTAGCTCCGGCCCGGCTGCGGAGCCTCGCGGCCGAGGAGAGCTTCGCGGTACTTAGCGAACTCGGAACCGTTGAAGTAGTAGCCGGGGAGGACCGTCGACAGGTAGTCGAGATACTTTTCACCGCTGACCGGCCTGCCGTTCTCCGTGATCATGTTGCCGTTGATGTCGTACGGCATGAACGCGATCTCTTCCATGCCGCGCGAGCGGAAGAACTTCACGTCCGGCGCGAAGAGCAGATCCTTCGGCGAGACTCCGTTCACCGACTCGCGCGTATCCATCACTTCGCGGACGATCGTGCGCGCCTCGGGGGCTGGCGTGTCCTTCACCTTGCACTGCACGACAGCGATGTTGACGAGCTCCAGCACCTCACGGACCTCGTTGTAGTACTCGCTCTGCGCCGTGCCGTTATTGCGATCCTTGAAGCCAAAGGCGATCGACGTATCGCCGCCACGCTCGTTGCCGAACATCTCCACACCGCGCGGGACCCACACGTTGAGAACCTGCTGGATCTCTTCGATCGAGAAGCGGCCAGTGTCGTTGTGCGCCGCCACGGCGAGATCGCGCAGGAATCCGCGGCCGCTGCCGATATGGAACCCTTCCTCGGAGAGCATCGGCCCCATCGACCGCCCCATCGGCGCATACGAGAAGACCTTCTGCATTTCGAGCTGGTACTTGCCGACCAGATCGATGACCGTCGCGAAGACGACGTTGTCGAGAAAGTTCACGAACGGGATGTTGAACGCGTCGAGCACGTGATTGCCGAGCTCCATCGCCAGGAGCTCGTCGATCGTGTCCTGCGCTACGTCGGGATGTCCCGGCTTCTTCCAGCTCTTGTCGTGATCGAAGACCCAGAACATCTGATAGCCGTGCCGCAGCTCCTCGGCCATGATCCGGAGGACGGCCATCTTCATCTGATCGGTCGGCGCTTCTTCGAGCGTCAGCCGATGCTGCTGGATCGAGCCGAGCTCGGTCGAGGCCTGCGCGCGGATGATGTCGCGCGCCGTGTAGAACATGTTGCCAACCATGTCGCCGGCCTGCTCGAAGCGTGGCTGTCCGGTCATGCGGCCGTAGGTGATGTTCTCCGAATTCAGCTTCCCGACTTTTGCGAAGAGCTGAAACGGCGTCTGGTTGTAATACTTCGACCAGTTCGTCTGCAGGTATTCGAGCTCGGGAAAATGCTTCTTCTGCCACGCCACCAGAGCATCGTGATGCTTGGGCGTAATCGTCTCA
>DATART010000101.1:0-2149 GCA_036264035.1 Thermoanaerobaculia bacterium
CGTCCGTCGAACCGGTACCCGGCGCGATCGTGACTTCGGCATCCTCGCCGCTGCTTCCGATCTCGCGCCTGGAGCCGATGGGGAGCTTTACGCCGCCGGTAAGCCAGACCGATGAATGCGCCAGGTCCGTCAAGGAGAAGACGCGAACGCGCGCCTGCACCGCGGCGTCGCCGATGTCAGCGAAGTTCCACCGTTCTATCCGCGCATTCTCCACGTCGAAGTGCTCGTGCGAGCGCGAGACGTACGGCAGGGTGACTCCCATCTGAAAACGCTCGTTCAACGAATAATTCAGTTGGAGCGCGGCCAGGCGGTTGATGGTGCGGATCTCATCGTGATCGGACGCGATCTCTCCGACGCGGGCCCGGCGGCTGCCGATCCGCGGCTGATCCTGATCGATGTATTGAAAGGAAAGATCGAGTGAGAATTTTCCAGCGTCGCCGAACTGCAAGGCGTGAAGATCGATCGGACAGGATGATGACCCACAACTGGCGCTGACATTCGGGGAAGTGAACGAAATGAGCAGGAGCAACGCACCTGCGGCAACAAAATGTCGCATGACAAGACCCTCGGCGATTCCGATGTGGCGTAGCGGGCGGGTGTCAGCCGAGCCGGGGAGGTGGCGTAAACGGAGCGACGGAGACCGAGGGAAGGAGGATGGTCGTCGTCGCGAACACGCGATCGCAATGCGGAGCGTCGTCGATGCAGACCGCGGTTTGGAGAACCGCGCGATGGGCGGTCGTCACGGCGGATGACACAGCGCTATCGCCGTTGCAGACATTGAAACCGAACGAGGCATGCTTCTGATGCATCGGACAGGTCGCCTCGTTTTTGCAGCAGGTGGGACCCGACGGCGTCACGCTTCTTCCGCAGGACGGCAGCGAGCTAAGGATCGTTCCGCCGGTGAGGAGGACGCAGAGCACGGCGACCCGGAGGCGATACGTCAACATTCGCGGGCATTGTATCTCGATGGTTGATACGGTGATGGCGGCGAATGCGCCGCCATCACCACCTCGCTTACCCTTCGGGATCGATGCGGACGCCTGCGTCACCGGTCGATGCCGCGTGCGTGCGGCCATCCGGGTCGGTGCCGCCGCCCTGATCGGATGTAGTGCTCATACCGTGTCCGCCGTGCGGGCAGATTCCCGGACCTTCGAATGCGATGACGTGGTAGCCGTAAAGAACGCTGAGAAGTAAGGCGAGACGGATTGCGAACATGATGTTTCCTCCTTGCGGAGATTCATACGTCCGTATCGCCGCTACAGTGCGGCTCGTTGCCTGTTCCTGACGCGAACGGCACGCGCACGTAGCGTTCCGTTGTTCGTTCCTACTGCGATGTCCGGACGGCTTCAGGACGACGTCAGGATTTTGCGAACCAGCACGAGTTGCCCGAGGTGATACGTGTTGTGATCGGCGGCCAGGAGAATCTGCGCAAGCCACGTCGCGTTGCCGTGCGGAATCTTCGCGAAGAGATCGACCGAGTCGTCGTTCGCGATCGCCGTGAATGCTTCGCGGTCGGCGCGAAACTTTGCCACGCTTTCGTCCCAGGCCGCGTCGCTCGGCGGCTCCGGCGACGCCGGCCAATAGCCCTTCGGGAAGTCGACCGCGACGTAATTTGCGTCGCCGCGCGAGTATCGAAGGATGTCCGACTGCGCGATGCGCATGTGCTCGAGCAGTTCCCACGGCGAATGATCCCCACCCGCCGGACGCTTCCCGCGAATCTCCTCGGGCATGTTCTCCACCGCGGAATCGAAGTCCTGATGCGCGTCGCCGCTGTTGAGAAGGTTGACGATGTGTTCGCGGAAGAGAGAGTCGTTCATGAACGGAAGAATAAGGCTTTTTCACGCGGAGACGCGGGAGTGCGGAGAAAGGCGGCTTACCATCGGCGACGACACGCGCGCCACGCGGTGCGCGACGACGAGCCGGATATCGTCGTAGCTGATGCGGCCCTCGAATTCTTCGTAGATCGGTTTGAGGCGTTCTGTGCCGAGTCGTTCGACGGCGGGAGCGATCGTGTCGTATTGCTCGCGCGGCAGCCAGGCATCGATCGACGGCGGGCGCTCGGTGACGATGAAATCGGCGAGATAGCCTGAGATCGTGCCGCGGGCTCGGGCAGTGAGGGCCATGACTTCTTCGATCGACGCGCCGCGGC
>DATART010000203.1:0-11389 GCA_036264035.1 Thermoanaerobaculia bacterium
TGATTCCAAACTTCAGGAACGGCCGCCGGGCAACCGGCGGCCGTTTTGTTTGCGCGAAAAAAACGGGGCGCGGTGGAAGAACCGCGCCCCGTCAGAGCAGGTGATCCCGGGTCCCTCTCCCCTGGATCGCGTACGGCGCGCAGGAGGGGCGCGCCGTCTTGGAACAACCAAAAGAACAATCTCGCGCTACTGCTGAATGAGCCTCGGGCAACCAGCGCCGCGGGCCGTGCCCGCTCAATCACTCAGGTTGCGGATCACCGTCGGAATATCGAGGTCATTGCCGAAATCGCTCGACGCCATCGGCCCGAAGCCTCCGGAGCCGTCGGGCCGGCTGAATCCTTTGCGAAAAAAGGGCGGATCGTAGATCTCTCCCTCCGATCCCACCTGCGGCGGCGCCGGCGTTTCCGGCGAAACCTCGTGCTGCGCGGCAATCTCTTTCGGCGCGAACGGACGGAACGGAACGGAACCTGAGTGTGGCGCTGAGCTCGACGCCGCGCGCGCATGGCCCGAAGAGAGCTGCTCGCCGCGCGTGTTCAGGAATCCCTTGCTCGCGGAGTCGAATCCGGTTGCGATGACGGTGACTTTCACCTCGTCTCCCATCCGCGGATCGATGACCGTGCCGAAGATGATGTTCGCTTCCTCGTCGGCCGCTTCCTGAATGATCGACGCCGCCTCGTGAACTTCGAAGAGCGTCATGTCCGGTCCGCCGGTGATGTTGATCAGGACGCCCTTCGCGCCTTCGATCGACGCTTCTTCCAGCAGCGGCGACGAGATGGCCCGCTGCGCCGCCTCGACCGCGCGATGCTCGCCGGAGCTGACGCCCGTACCCATGAGCGCCATCCCCATGCCGTGCATGATCGTCTTGACGTCGGCGAAGTCGAGATTGATCTCGCCAGGCACGGTGATGAGATCGGAGATGCCCTGCACGGCCTGGCGCAGGATGTCGTCGGCAATCGTGAACGCTTCGTTGAGCGACGTCGCCCGTTCGACGAAATTCAGCAGCCGCTCGTTCGGGATGGTGATGAGCGTGTCGACGGTCTCTCGCAGCGAACGGATGCCCTGCTCCGCCTGAATGCGGCGCCGCTTTCCTTCGAAGCCGAACGGTTTCGTGACCACGGCCACCGTCAGCGCGCCGAGCTCCGCGGCCAGAGACGCGATGATCGGCGCGGCGCCCGTGCCGGTTCCGCCGCCCATGCCGGTGGTGATGAAAATCATGTCCGCGCCGGAGAGCGCCTCGAGAATGCGGTCCGTGTCTTCAAGCGCGGCCTGTTTGCCGATCTCGGGATTGGCGCCTGCGCCGAGGCCTTTGGTGAGCTTGCCGCCGATCTGAAGTTTTACCGGCGCCAGCGAGGTGCGCATGGCCTGCACATCGGTGTTCGCGACCATGAACTCGATGCCCTTGATCCCGGCCTGGATCATCCGGTTGACCGCATTCCCGCCACCACCACCCACGCCGATGACTTTGATTCGTGCGCCGAGCTGCTCCTCATCGAGCATCACGGCCAGCCTGCCGTCACCAGGTTTTTCATCAAATGTGATCATTTACCGTCTCCAGGAAGAGTAACCATTTTTTATGACGCATTCAAACAAAATTTGGTGTTTCTACGTCTGTGTAAAAAGCGACTTGAAAGAATCGGCGATGCGCGCGAAGCCGCGCCGCGGACGCTTGCGAACCTTCGTCCGGTCGCGGAAGCCCCACAGCAGCAGCCCCGCCGCGGCCGCCCACTCCGGTCCGGCCACGGTGTCGGAGAGGCCGCTCAATCCGCGCGGCACGCCTTTGCGCGCCTGCTGGTCGAACACCTGCTCGACCATCTCCACCATCCCATCCATCTCCGCGCCGCCGCCGACGACGACGACGCCACTGCGGATTTCCTTGTCCAGACCGACCTTCTCGATATCGCGGTAGACGAGCTTCGCGATCTCCGCCGCGCGCGGCTCGAGGATGTTCGTCAGCTCGTGCTTGGAGAGAATCTTCGGCGCGCGTCCGCCGACGGTCGGCACTTCGATCGGATCGTCTTCGGTGACGAGCGATCCGAGCGCGCAGCCGTAGCGCTTCTTGATTCTCTCCGCGTCCTCCATCGGTGTCCGCAGCACGACCGAGATGTCGCTGGTGAAGTGTCCGGCGCCGACGGGCAGCACGTTCGTGTGGACGACGTTGCCCTCGAGGAAGACCGCGTAGTCTGTCGTGCCTGCGCCGATGTCCATCAGCAGCACACCCATCTCGCGCTCGTCCTGCGTCAGCACTGCCTCGGCGGCCGCGAGTTGCTCGAGCACGAGCTCCTGCACCGCGATGCCGGCTTTGTTGACCGCGGTGAGCACGTTCTGGTTGTGAGTCCGCGCGCCGGTGACCATGTGGACGTTTGCTTCCAGCCGTCCCGCCGTCATCCCCAGCGGATCGTGAATGCCGTCCTGTCCATCGACGACGAACTCGCGCGGGATCACGTGCAGCAACTCCAGCTCCGCCGGAACGTTGATCGACTTCGACGCCTCGATGACGCGATCGATGTCCTCGCGCGAAATCTCGCGGTGCTTGCCTGTGACGGATACGACGCCGCGCGAATTGACCGAGCGAATGTGATCGCCCGCCACGCCGACGTAGACCGATTCGATCTGCAGCCCCGCCATCACCTCGGCTTCATCGACAGCCTTCTTCACCGCGTCGATGGCCTGATCGAGATTGATGATGTTGCCGCGCCGCGTTCCCTTCATCGGCGACGTGCCTTTGCCGATGATTTCGATCTGTCCGCGATCGGTCACTTCACCCACCAGCACGCATACTTTTGAAGTTCCGATGTCGAGGGCGACGATGTATTTTTCTTCGGTCTTCGGCATTCGCTGTCTCCTGACTAATTCGTGATCTGCGTTGCAATCGGTTGCTGCGGTGCCACGGGCGCGAGCGTCGCGGCACGAATTGGTTTGACGATGATGCGGCCGGCGAAACGGAGGTCGGCGTATTCGATGTCGTGTACGCCGAGGTGTTCCGCGCGCGCGACGGCGTAGAGGTCGCGCCATTTCGCTGAGAGGTCGCCCTCGTCGGCATACACGAACGCGCCGAGCGCGCGATCGAAAAGCGCGAAGCCGTTCGGAGCGACCGGCTTGACCTCGGAGATGCGCGAGTAAACCTGCGGGTCGCGCATGCGCAGGCCGCGCACGAGCGCAACGCAGCGCGCGAGATCTGCGCCCGCGGCATTGGTGATGACCGGCAGGTCGGCGTCGCCGACCGACGGCGAAAGCTCGGCGAAGGCGACGCCGTCTTCGTCGACGTACGCCATGCGGTCGCCGGCGGCGACGAGCGCCACCGCTTCGCGCTCGACGATGCGGATGCGCAGCGTGTCCGGCAGTTTCTTCTCCGCCTCGATGCGTTTGACCCAGCCGAGACGCCGCAAATCGGCCTGCAGCTTCGCGATATCGATCCGAAACAGGTTCGCGCCGATGTATTGATTCGTGACGGCATCGATCGCCGCGCGAGGCGTATGCGTCGCGCCGGCGATCTCGATCGCCTTCACCGCGAAGCGCGCGTCGCCCTGCGTGTGCTGATACGCCAGCAGCAATCCCACAAGGATTCCGCCGATCACGACGACCTTCCCCGCGATCGAGAAAAATCGCTGAAGCTGGATACGCCGCTGATTGCGGCGAAGGCGCGCGACGTCGGTCGGACGGAAAAAGCGAGGCGAGGTGCTGTCGTAGCCTGCCGCCATCAGCCCCTCCCCTCGTCCGCGCCGCGCACGAGCGCTTCGGCGATCTCGTGCACGTCTCCCGCGCCCATGGCGATGAAAACGTCATTCGGCTGCAAGCGACGCCGCAGTTCATTGACGATTTCGATGTGGCTGCGGTCCAGAAACTCGATGTGCTCCGACCGCTCCGCGATCATGCGCGAAGAGATCCCCTCGATCGCTTTTTCGCGTGCGGCATAGACCGGCGCGACGAACGCGACGTCAGCGCCGCGCAGCGAGTCGGCAAACTCCGGCGCGAAATCGCGCGTGCGCGAATAGAGATGCGGCTGAAACAACGCGACGATGCGGCGCTCCGGATAGCCGCCGCGCGCGGCGTCGAGAGTGGCCTTGATCTCGGTCGGATGGTGCGCGTAGTCGTCGACAACGAGCGCGCCGTTATAGTCGCCGAGAATTTGAAAGCGGCGGTCGACGCCGAGAAACTTGGCGATGCCGGCGGAAATCGCCTCGGGGCTGACGCCGAGCTCGTGCGCAACCGCGATCGCGGCGAGCGCGTTGCGCACGTTGTGCTCGCCGGGCACAAAGAGTTTGAAGAAGCCGATGCCTTCGACTTCGAAGGACGAGCCGCGATCGTGAAACTTCAGATCGCGCGCGGTGATGTCAGCGCCGCGGCCGAGTCCGTAGAGGATGATCTTCGGATCCTTGCCGCGGCCTCGCCGATCGAGCAACGCCGCGACGGCGGGATCGTCGACGCAGCCGATGATCGCGCCGCCCGGCCGCACGTTCCCGGTGAAGATGCGAAACGCTTCGACGATGTTCTCGAAACTGCCGTAGTACTCGAGATGATCGGCCTCGATGTTCGTGATGACGGCGATCTCAGGCCGCAGTTCGTGAAAGGTGCGGTCGTACTCGTCCGCCTCGACTACGACGATGTCGCCTTTGCCGTCCTTGGCGTTCGAGGCGATGTTCTGCAGGATGCCGCCGATGATGATGGTCGGGTCGAGGCCGGCATCTTCGAGGACGGTGGCGATCATGGCCGAAGTCGTGGTCTTGCCGTGCGTACCGGAAACGCCGACGCCGCGCTTCTCGTTGACGATCGCGGCCAGCAGGTCCTTGCGCCGGATGATCTCGATGCCCTGATCGCGCCCCGCGTCCACTTCGGCGTTTGCGCCTTTGACGGCGGCGGTGACGACGACGGCATCGACGCCGGCGAGATGCGCGGCATCGTGTCCGATGCGAACGTCGACTCCGCGCCCGGCCAGCAGCGACATGGCCTCGGAGCGTTTCAGATCGCATCCGGAGACGGTTTTGCCGCGTCCCTTCAGGATCTCTGCAATCCCACTCATCCCGATTCCGCCGATGCCGACGAAATGAATGTTCTTAATCTTGTTTAAATTCATTCGGATTGGTGGTTACTAATAAAGGATTTTATTCGCTTCGTTCAATTTTTTCGAGTAAATCGACGATCTTTTTTGTGGCGTCGGGTGATGCGAGTGTCTTTGCGGCCGTTCCCATCGCCGCCGTCCGGCCGGAATCGTTGACGATTTGGGTGATTGCCGACGCCAGCCGCTCCGGCGTCAGCTCGTTTTCGGTAATGACGAAGGCGCCGCCGGCTTGCTCCACGGCGCGCGCGTTCAGCTCCTGGTGGTTGTCGGTGGCGGCAGCGAACGGGATGAGGATCGCCGCGCGTCCGACCGCGGCAAGCTCGCCAACCGTCATCGCGCCGGAGCGGCAGACCACGACGTCGGCCGCGGCGATTTCGTCGACGATCGGGTCGAGATACGGCACGACGCGCGCTTCGGCAAACGCGGAATCGCGATACGCCTGCTGTACGCGCTCCAAGTCCTTCGGCCCTGTCTGATGGACGATGAGCAGCCGATCGCGCAGCGGCGCCATGAAGAGCAGCGCGGCAGTCATGGCGTCGTTGATGACGCGCGAGCCTTGCGAGCCGCCGAAGATGAGCAATCGTTTGCGGTCGTCGCCCGCCGGCCGCGTCCCGACGGCGTCAAAGAACTCTTTTCGGATCGGATTGCCGGTGAGCACCGCGTCGGAACGTTTCAGCCGCGGGCCCGCCGCCTCGAACGCGATCGCAGCGGCGGTGACAAAGCGCGCCAGGATTCGATTCGCGAGACCGGGAAAGGCATTGGAGTCATGAATCAGCGTCGGAACGCCGCGCAGTTTCGCCGCGAGCAGCACCGGCCCGGACGAATAGCCTCCTACGCCGAGGACGGCATTCGGATGATGGCGGCCAACGAGTTTGAATGCTTGCGCGAATCCCGCCGGCAACCGGAAGAGGCCTTTGATCGTGTCGCCGAGGCCCTTCCCTTTCAGTCCGCCGACGGAGATGAACTCGAGCGGGAAGCCGGCCTTCGGAACGATCGTCGTTTCGAGACCGCGCTCGGTGCCGACGAAGATGACGCGGCGCGTGGCGTCGCGCGCCATCCACTCCTGCGCGATGGCGATGGCCGGGTAGATGTGTCCCCCCGTCCCGCCGCCGGCGATCATCAACGTCTCCCCCGCTCCCTGCACGCCCATAACGCCGATTCCTCAACCTGATTGCTGCGATAAATTCAACAAGACTCCGACCGCGACAAGACTGGTGATGAGCGACGAACCGCCGTAGCTGACCAGCGGCAGCGGCAACCCCTTCGTCGGCAAAAGACAGAGCGCCACGCTGACGTTGATCAGCGCCTGGATGCCGATCAGCAGCGTGAAGCCGAGCGCTGCGTAGTAGTCGAAACGGTTCTGGCTGAAGCGCGTGACGCGGAAGCCGCGCCACACCAGGAACGCGAACAACACAATCAACGCGAATGCGCCGATGAAGCCGAGCTCCTCGCCGATGATCGAGAAGATGAAATCGGTGTGCGGCTCGGGAAGGAAGAAGAGTTTCTGCCGCCCGTTGCCGATGCCGAGGCCGCGCAGGCCGCCCGTGCCGAGGGCGATCAGCGACTGCATGGCCTGGAACCCTTTGCCAAGCGGATCGGCCTCGGGATTCATGAACGTGAAAAGCCGGTCGCGCCGGTACGCGGCGCTGAACACGAGCAGCACGCCGGCGGGAATGATCATCAGCGCGAAGGTGACGACGCGCATCCATGAAACACCGGCGGCGAAGATCATTCCGGCAGCGACGAGGACGAGCGTCGTGGCAGTGCCGAAGTCGGGTTCGAGCAGGATCAGTCCCGCGAACATCGCCACGACGAATGCGAGCGGCAACAGCGTGGACGTCAGCTCGTTGATGCGCTCTTCTTTGCGCGAAAGGTAGGAAGCGAGGAAAAGGATGAGCGCCGGCTTGGCGAATTCGCTCGGCTGCAGTTGGAAGTGCGACAGCACGATCCAGCGATGCGTGCCGTTGATCGTCGGCTGGAACAGCGCGATTACCAGCGCGGCAAGCACCGCCGCGACGCCGCCGTAGATGATGCGGCGATCGCGCAGCCGCGCGACGTCGAGATGCATCAGAGTGACCATCACCGCGCTGCCGGCGACAAGAAACACGAACTGCTTCGTGATGAAGTAGTACGGGTTGTCCGACCCGACCTTCTGCATGGTGATGATGGCCGAGGCCGAATAGATCATGACCATGCCTACGACGACGATGAGCATCGCCGCGCCGAAGAGGTAGGTATCGTAGGTGAGTTTGCGGCTCATGGTGCTGGTGCTCGGTTGTCGGTTGTCGGCGCGGCTGCGCGCGAAGGCGCGCTGGGCAATCCAGCCCCGCGCTCGGCGCGGGGTAAACGAGCGCGCAGGAGGTTTGCGGCCGCGGAGGCGGCGACTACAAAATGCTCGCGCGGCGCGAGACCTTGCAGCGGCCGCCTCCGCGGCCGCCGATCCTTCGGCACGCCCGAACCCCGCGCCGAGCGCGGGGCTAGATTGTCGGGCGCGCCTCCGCGCGCCAGAGGACGCCGAGACAGTGAGCCTGTCGTCATCGCAGGTTCCTCACAAGTTCCTCGAAGTGCTCGCCGCGATGTTCAAAGTTCCGGTACTGATCGAAGCTGGCGCAGGCGGGCGACAGGAGGACGACTTCATCCGACTTCGCGTGCTCGCGCGCGTACGCGACCGCGTGCTGCATATCGCCCGCGTCGGTGATGGTCGTTGAATCTGCAAGTGCTTCCGCGACTCGTGAGGCCGCGCTTCCGATGGTGATCACGCCGCGCGCTTTTTCGCGTACGAGATCGCGCATCCGTTCGAATTCGCCGGCTTTGTCTTTGCCGCCGAGGATCAGCCAGACGCTCGACGGCGGAAACGATTCGAGCGATTTGAGCGTAGCGTCGACGTTCGTTCCCTTCGAGTCGTTGATCCAGCGGACGCCATCGAGCTCGCGCACCAACACCATGCGATGCGGCAGTCCCGTGAACGATCCGAACGCGATCTGGACGCTGACGTCGTCGACGCCGATCGCGCGCGCGGCCAGCCACGCGGCAAGCGCGTTCTCGACGTTCGCGGTTCCTTCGAGTTTCAGCGATGCGCGCGGGATGCGGCGTTCCTGACCGGCCAGGCAGAGAACGAGATCGCCGCCGTCGAGAAAGGCGCCTTCGTCGATCGATTTCGCACTCGAAAAGCGCCACACACGCGCCTTCGCGTCGCGCGGCGTTCCGCGACGGTCGGACGCATTGACGATGGCGACGTCGTGCGGCTGCTGATTGCGGAAGATCCGGTACTTGGCCGCGGCATACGCGTCGAAGGTGTCGTAGCGGTCCATGTGATCGGGCGTGATGTTCAGCAGCAACGCGACGTTGGCGCGAAAGGTGTCGACCGATTCGAGCTGGAACGACGACAGCTCCAGGACATACGTCCGCGGCCGTTCGAGATCGAGCGCGGCGATCAATGGCTGGCCGATGTTGCCTGCAACGACCGGCTGGCGGCCGTCGATCTTCAGAATCTCGCCGATGAGCGCAGTCGTCGTCGACTTGCCGTTCGAGCCGGTCACGGCGATGACCGAACTCCCCTGCGGAATGTGCCGATACGCCAGCTCGACCTCGGCGATCACCGGAATCGGAAGAAGCGCGGCCTGCTGCAGGAGCGGAATCGTGCGCGGTACGCCCGGGCTGAGGACGATCGTTCCGACATCTTCGAGCACCGTCGCATCCTGCTGCCCGAAGGCGCGCGCGACGTTCTCATGCAACGGATACGGCAGGTTGGGATTCTCGTTCGCATCGTTGAGCAAAACCTCGTCGCCGCGGGCGGCGAGAAAATTCGCCGCGGCCACGCCGGACTTGCCTGCTCCGATGACCAGAGTCTTCATCGCAATTTCAGCGTCGACAAAGCCAGCATCGCGAAGATGATGGCGATGATCCAGAAGCGGACCACGACCTTCGTTTCGCGCCAGCCCGACAATTCGAAGTGATGGTGCAGCGGCGACATTTTGAAGATGCGCCGCCCGGTCAATTTGAACGAGGCCACCTGCAGCACCACCGACATCCCTTCCATGACGAAGAGCCCGCCGACGAGGCCGAGCAGGATTTCCTGCTTGATCATCACGGCCAGGCAGCCGATCGCGCCGCCCAGTGCGAGCGAGCCGACGTCGCCCATGAAAATCTCGGCAGGATGGGCGTTGAACCAGAGGAATCCGAGCGACGCGCCGACCATCGCGCCGCAGAAGACGGCCAGTTCTCCCGCCTGCGGCACCCAGGCGATGCGCAGGTAATCGGCCACGCGGAAGTTGCCGGCGGCGTAGGTGAGGATCGTGTACGTGACGGCGACGATGAGCGTCGATCCGATCGCCAGTCCATCAAGTCCGTCAGTGAGGTTTACGCCGTTCGACGCGCCGACAAGCACGATGATGATGAACGGGATGTAGAGAAACCCGAGGTTGAGGTGGAGCGCTTTGAAGAAGGGGAAGGTGAGGACGGTCGAATAGTTGTTGTGGATTGCCGGCAGGTAGGCGATAGCCAGGCCCGCCGCCAGCGCGACGCCAATCTGCATCGAGAACTTTTCTTTCGCCGTCAGACCTTCGTTCTGTTTCTTGGTCAGCTTGCGATAGTCGTCGACGAAGCCGATCGCGCCGTACGCAACCGTGACGAAGAGGACGATCCAGATATACGGGTTGGAGATGTCGGCCCAGAGAATGGTCGGGATGACGATGGCGATGTTGATAAGGATTCCGCCCATCGTCGGCGTGCCCGCCTTCATCTGGTGCGACTTCGGCCCTTCCTCTCGGATGTACTGGCCCGCTTTGATGCGGCGCATCCGTTCGATCAGCCACGGGCCGAAGATGAAGGAGATGACGAGCGCGGTGAGCGCCGCCCACGCCGACCGGAAGGTGATGTAGCGGAAGACGTTGAAGCCGGAAATCATGTTCCGGAGCGGGTAGAGCAGGTAGTACAACATCAGTGCGCGCCCTCCGCGTGGCCGTTGGTCAGGATGTTGACGGTCCGATCGAGGCCGATGCCGCGGCTGGCCTTGATCAGCACGAGATCTCCGGGGCGGATGAAGCTCTTCAGAAATTCGCCCGCGCTCTGCGCGTCGTCGAAGTGATGCAATTTGTCGTCGCCAAATCCCGCTTCGCGGGCGCCGTCGAGCAGGGCGCGCGAGCGCTTGCCGACGCCGACTACCGTGTCGACGCTCTTCGGAATCGCACGTCCCGAATCGCGGTGATAGTCGAGCTCTTTGTCGCCGAGCTCCAGCATGTCGCCGATGACCGCAATGCGCCTGCCGCTCACATCCGCCTCGGACATCAGCGTCAACGCGCGGCCGAGTGCGTACGGGTTCGAGTTGTACGTGTCGTCGTAGATCGTGGCTCCGCCGGCATCGAGAATGATTCCTCGGTGATACGCCGGCTTCACGTTCGCCACGCCGCGCTCGATGCCTTCCCACGACATGCCGATGGAGCGGGCCGTAGCAATGGCGGCCAGGAGATTTTCGAGATTGTGGCGGCCGGGCAGCGACAGCTCGAACGTGTGTCCCTGGACTTCGAACGACGTGCCGAGGAGACCGCGCTCGCGGATGTTGATGCCGCGGAATTCGGCGTCGTGCTCGATGCCGTACGTGACCTTGCGCCATTCGAAGCCGCGACTGATGTCCATCACGTACTTGTTGTCGACGTTGATCACGATCGTCCCGCCCGGCTTCACGTTCTCCAGCAGTTCGCGCTTGGCTTCCGCGATTTTCTCGATCGTGCCGAAGAACTCGATGTGAACCGGTCCGATGTTCGTGTAGACGCCGACGTCGGGATGGGTGAGTCCCGCGAGCGTTGCGATCTCGCCCTTGTGATTCATCCCCATCTCGCTGACGACGACTTCGGCGTCGTCGGGCGTGTTGTCGATGCAGAGCGGGCAGCCGATGAGGTTGTTGAAGTTGCCCCACGATTTGAACGTGCGCTTCTCGGAACCGACCAGCGTGGCGATCATCTCTTTCGTGGTCGTCTTGCCTGCCGACCCGGTAATGCCGATGAGCGTGAACGGAAAACGTTCGCGAATCGAGCGCGCCAGGTTCTGCAGCGCGGCGGTGGTGTCGGCGACGCGCACGACCGCTTTGTCCGGGGGAACGTTCTCCGGAACCTGCGATACGACTGCGCCGCGTGCGGTGTTCAGCGCCTGCGCCACGAACTGATGGCCGTCGAGACGCTCGCCTTTGATGGCGAAGAAGGCCGAGTCGGGCTTGACCTCGCGGCTGTCGATGACGACGGAATCGGCGGTGACATCGCCGCCCTGAACGAGCTCGCCGCCGGTCATGTCAGCGATCTGGCGGAAGGTCAGATGCATGGGGACCTCCCGGTGTTCTCT
>DATART010000228.1:0-4212 GCA_036264035.1 Thermoanaerobaculia bacterium
CCGCCCTGCCACGGCAGGAAGTTCGTGTTCGATACCGCCACGACGCCCGGGATTCCTTTGATCGTGCGAAGGTCGGCGTTGACCGCGGAAATGCGGTAGTTGAGATCCTTGAAGGCCGGAGAGAACGGCTTGGTGCGAACCCAGACGATGTTGTCGTCGTCGAAGCCCGACTTCTTGTTAATCTTCTCGTTCGCGCCGTTGATCATGGTGATCGCATTCGTGACCACGGCCAGTGTGATGGCGATCTGCAGAACGATGAGCGCGAAGCGGATCTTGTTGCGTTTCAGGGCGCGAATGATCGGTCCGAATTCCATGGCATTCCTCCTCTTCAGATCTTGAGTTGCACTGCAGGCTGCACGGAACAGATCCGCCATGCCGGGTAGAGGCCGGCCAGAAAGCCGGCGCCGAGGGAAAGGAACAGCGCAGCCAGGATCATCTCGATGTCGAGAGAGATGAGCGAGGTCGAGGTGATGAACTTGCCGATCAGCCTCATGGCGCCGATCGACAGGAGCATTCCGATCGCGCCGCCGGCCAGCCCGACCAGTTCACATTCGGTGATGTGCTGCAGGAAGACGTCGATGCGCGTGGCGCCGAGCGCACGCCGCACGGAAACTTCCGGCGCGCGCGCGAGAAACTTGCCGAGCAGCAGGCCGGTGAGATTCAGCGCGCAGATCGCCAGGAAGAGGATCGAGATCGCGGCCATGGCCGTGACCTGCGGCCGGATCACGCCGAACACGGTCAGAAGATCGTGCAGCGACGTGACCCGGTTCTCGATCGGACGCTCGAAGCGGCCGTGCTTTTTCTCCTCGAGCACGTAGCCGTCGACGAAGCGGTGGTATTGCGCTGCGTCCGCCGGCGAGCGCAACTCCACCCAGAACTGCACCCAGTCGACGTCCGAATTGAGAAAGTCTTCGAACGTCGTCCCCGCCGACTTGTAGCCGTCGCTGTTGCCGCTGGTCCGGATCTGCATGGGCGCCGTCAACGAGAACGGAATGAAGATCCGCTCCGGCTCGCCGACAAAGTTTCCGTTCAGGTCGTACATGCGGATGAACGGCCGCCATGGCTTGAGCACGCCGGCGACGGTGAAGTCGCGGTCGTCGATGCGGATCCGTTTCCCGACCGAGTTCGCGCCGCCGAAAAGCTTCTGATTGATGTTGTCGCTGAGGACGACGACCTGTTCGCCTTTCGTGTCCGCGCGATGGTCCCACGGGCCGCCGTACGCGAAGGGAACGTCGAACATGGTGAAGAAGTCGGTGAAACAGAGCCGCACGGATTCGGTGGAGGGGCGCGCCACGCGCGGATCGGGATAGACGGTCATCATGGCCGCGAACGTCGCGGTCTGATGAACGGGCTGCGTCGACCGCATCAGGGCCATGGCGTCGCGATAGCTGATCTGCGGCGGAATGGCCTCGCCCGGATTGTCGGCGCTGGTCGGATACGGCGTGTGCGGATCCCAGTTATCCATCCGGACGTAGAAAAGCCTGTCGCTCTTTCCGGGCAGCGGATCGCGCGCGAACATGTGCCGGACGGTGGTGAAGGTCGTCGACGCGCAGATGCCGAGGGCGATGCCGCCGATGATGACGGCGGTCAGGACGGGATTGCGGCGGAGGCTTTTGACGGCGATGCGAAGGTTGTAGAGCAGCATGCCGTCCTCACGTCGCCGACTTCAGCGCGCCGCCGAACAGTGCGGGCGGACGGTCGACGTCGATGACGCGCCCGTCGAAAAGGTGGATCTCACGCGAGGCGCGCGCGGCGCATTCCGGACTGTGCGTGACCATGACGATGGTCGTTCCCCGGCGGTTGATCTCTTCGAGCAGGTCCATGATCTCGCGCGCCATCAACGAGTCGAGGTTGCCGGTCGGCTCGTCGGCCAGGATGAGTTTCGGATAGGCGGCAAGCACGCGTGCGATGGCCACGCGCTGTTGCTGTCCGCCCGAGAGTTGCGACGGCAGGTGGTGCAATCGCGACGAGAGTCCGACCATCTCCGCCGCTTTCTCGATGCGCGTCTTGCGCTCGTCCGCCGCCATCCCGCGATACCGCAGCGGAACGTCGACGTTGTCGAAGAGATCGAGATCGGGGATGAGGTTGAAGCTCTGAAAGATGAAGCCGATCTTCTGATTGCGGATGTGCGACATCTCGCGGTCGGAGAGGCGGCTGACGTCTTTGTCATCGAGCTCGTAGACGCCGCGCTCGAAGGTGTCGAGCAGTCCGGCCACGTTAAGAAACGTGGTCTTGCCCGATCCCGAGGGACCCATGAGCGCAACGAACTCCCCCGCCTCGACGTTCAGCGAGAAATCTTCGAGCGCGTGCGTTTCCACCAGCTCGGTGCGGTAAATCTTTTTGATGTTCTTCATGCGCAGCATCGATCTGTCTCCTGTCACCGCAGAATGAGTGAGTTGACGTTGTTGAACGACGAGGTGTCCGAGAGGATCACGCGATCGCCTTCGCGCAATCCGCTGACGATTTCGACTTCCGATGCCCCGACCGATCCGAGCGTGATCGGCCTCCGCGTGGCCATGCCGCCGTCGACGACGTACGCGCTCCGGCCGCCGCTCGCTTCGACGAACGCGCCGCGCGGAAGCTTGAGCACGTTTTTCTTCGACTCGAACACGAGCCGCGCGCTGACACGCTGGTTCTGCCGCAGCCCCGCCGGCCACGGTTCGTCCGGAACCGCGCGCGCGGTGATCTGGTTGCCGACGATCTCCGGCGAGACCGCGGTGATGTGCGCCGCATGCTCGCCGTTGCCATACCCGATCATGAGCGGCGTTCCGATCTTCACGTCCGCCGCATACTCCTCGGGGATGGTGATTTCGAGCTCCAGCGAGGAGAGGTTGATGACGGTGAGAATGCCCTGGTTGGCGGCGACGGAGTCATGCTCGTTGACGGTGATCGCGGCGACCATGCCGTCGAACGGCGCGCGAATGGTGAGGTCGTCGAACCGCTTCTGCATTTCATCGGTCGCCGACTGCTGCCGATCGACCTGCAGTTTGCGGCTGCGCACGTCGAAGTCGACGGTCTCGTGATTCAGTCCGATCTCGCGCTGCGCCTGCGCCAGCTCGATCTCGGCGACATGGACGTCGTCCTGCGCGCGCTCGTAATCGGCGCCGTTCATCAGCCCGTCTTTCCGCAGCAGCTCCGCGCGATGCAGTCCGCGCTTTGCAGCCTCCAACCGCACCTGCGCCAGCGAGGCCTGCTGCCGCAATCGAGCGTCCGACTGTGAACCGGAAATCTTTCCCCGTTCGAAATCGGTGCGCAGGGAAAGAAGTTGCGCGCGCGATTGCTCGAGAGCACTGCGCAGCTCCAGACTGTCGATGACCGCCAGGACGTCGCCGCTGCGGACGACGCTCCCCGCCTTGGTCCGCAGCGACACGATGCCCTGCGCCGGACTGGTGAGCGTCGGATGCAGCGCCGCGACCACCCGCCCCTGCACGGAGATGTCGCGAACGAGATCGCCGCGCGTCACGGTGCCGATCGACAGCGTGCTGCCATCGACGACCCGATCCGCCCGCGACCAGCGCCGGATCGCCGGAAACGCGATCGCGGCGCCGATGAGAACCGCGATCAATACGCCCGCCGCAATCATCCGCGGCCGCGTGAACGCCGACCCAGGCGCCACCGCCCGGTCCATCGACGAAGCATTTTCGATCATTCGGCAGCGCTACAGCGCAACCGAGGTGCCATGAGGCAAGTGATTGACTCGTTGCTACTTCGGCCAGTTACGCGCTGTCCGCGAAGTGTCCGATAGGACAGGTGTCCGCGGACACGTGTCCGGCTGGCTCTGATGCACCCGCGTCCACAACGATGATCGATCTCTGATTACGAGAGATCGATTTTCGATCTCCATAGATCGCCTTTTGATATGCGGAGTTCGACGCTTGATCTTCACAGATCGTTTTTCGATATGCAGAGATCAGTTCTTGATCTCCACAGATCGTATTTCGATATCGAGAGATCAATCTCTGATCTCTGCATATCGTCTTGCGATATCGAAAGATCAGTTCCTGATCTCCGGAGATCGATGACTGATCTTCACAGATCCATTCTCGATCTCTGCATATCGCGAGACGACTGGAATTGATCGTCCGCGACGTTGTCGAATCAGGGTTGGCGCCGTTGGACAGGGTGCCTCCAGTCAGGCTATTGCTTTCTGGCCGAAGGAACCCCGTCTCTTTGCCGTTCTACTGCTTCGTGAGCGTGATGGTCGGTGCGTGC
>DATART010000154.1:0-2738 GCA_036264035.1 Thermoanaerobaculia bacterium
CGGCGGCGGTAACCGCCGCGATCGTTATTGCGTTCATTGCAAATCCGGCCGCGCGCTACGGATGGATCGGCGAGCGCGCCGTATGGGCGTACATCGCCACGCTCTGGATCGGCGGCCTGAAGGTCTGGCTCGGCACGGGGCGCGCCGTGGCCGAGGTGAGGGAGGCGACGCTGACGCTGCGGCCGCTGCATCAATTTCGCTCGCGAACGCTGCGATGGAACGACATCCGCGGCACGGAACAGATGATCGGCGGCGATCGGATGATCGTCTACTACGACACTCCGCGCGGGATGCGCTTCGTGGCGATGAACCTGAACCTGATCAAAGGCCGCCGCACCTTTCTCGCGACGATCGACGAGCGTCTTCGCTCGATGGGATTCGTCGAGAAAACGGTGGACCGGTCGCGGTATCTTTCCAGGCCGCAATGACGCCGAAGAAAGAGATTGAGAAGCTGCGCGCGGAGCTGGAGCGGCACAACCGGCTGTATTACCTGGAGGCGGCGCCGGAGATCAGCGACTTCGAGTTCGACCAGCGCCTGAAGCGGTTGCAGGAGCTTGAGGCGGCGCATCCGGAGCTTGCCGATCCCAACTCGCCCACGCAGCGCGTCGGCGGCGCGCCGATGACCGGCGATTTCGCGACGGTCATCCACGAGCCGCCAATGCTGTCGATCGAGAACGCCTACACGCTCGAAGAGCTTCACGAGTGGGATGCGCGCGTGAAGAAAGGCCTCGGCGTCGACGAGGTGGAGTACGAGGCGGAGCTGAAGATCGACGGCGTGTCGATCGATCTTCTTTACGAAAACGGAGCGTTGTCTCGTGCGGCAACCCGAGGCGACGGCGTGCGCGGGGACGACGTGACCGTCAACGTGCGAACCGTCCGCGCGCTGCCGTTGAAGATCGACATGAAGTTCAAGCGAGTCGAAGTGCGCGGCGAGATCTATATCTCCGCCGCCGATTTCAAAATCCTCAACGACCAGTTGGAAGAAGCAGGACAGCCTGTTCTTGCCAATCCTCGCAATGCTGCGGCGGGATCGCTCCGCCAGAAGGATCCTCGCCTGGTGGCCCAGCGCAGGCTCAGCGCATTCGTCTATCACCTCGTCGCGGCGGACGAGGTGCGCGTGACCTCGCAGTCCGAGGCGTATGAGCAGTTGGCGAAGATGGGATTTCCACTGAACCCGAAGCGCGGCGTTTTCCCGAGCCTGGCCGCGGTCGAAGCATTCATCGAAACGATTCGCGAGCAGCGCCACGATCTCACGTTCGACATCGACGGCATCGTCATCAAAGTCAATCGCCGCGCGCAGCAGCAGGAGTTAGGCGCGACGTCGAAGGCGCCGCGATGGGCGATCGCGTTCAAGTATCCACCCGAGGCGGCGGAGACGGTGGTGCGCGCGATCAATTTGTATGTCGGGCGAACAGGCGCCGTGACGCCGGTTGCCGAATTCGATCCGGTGCACATCGGCGGGACGAAAGTCATCAACGCATCGCTGCACAATTTCGATGAGGTCGCGCGCAAGGATGTTAGCGTCGGCGACCACGTCGTCGTCGAGAAGGGCGGCGACATCATCCCCAAAGTCGTCGACGTCCTGATCGCGAAACGTCCCGAGGGGACCGAGCCGGTCGCGCTGCCGGCCGAATGTCCGGCGTGTCATGAGCCGACGCATCGCTTCGAAGGAGAGGTCGCGATCCGCTGTATCAATCAGGGCTGTCCAGCCATCGTGCGCGAGTCGCTTTTCCATTTCGGCGCGCGCAAGGCGATGGACATCGAAGGCCTCGGCTACCAGACGATCACGCAGCTGCTCGATGCGAAGCTGGTTACCGACTACGCATCGCTCTATGAGCTGCGCGAGGAGGATGTGGCGCAACTGCCAGGCAAAGGCGAGTTGTCGGCGCGCAAGCTGGCCGAGGGGATCGAGAAGTCGAAGACGGCGGAGTTGTCGCGCGTGATCTTCGCCATCGGAATCCGCATGGTTGGCGAACGTGCTGCGAAGCTGCTGGCCGATCGCTTCGGCTCGATCGAAGCGCTGATGAATGCAACGACCGAGGAGTTGGTGGAGGTCGCGGAGATCGGACCGAAAGTGGCCGAGGCGATCACGTTCTACTTCTCGGTCCCCGCGAATCGCGAGCGGATCGAGAAGATGCTCCGCCTCGGCGTCGCGCCGCGGCATGTCTCCGCCGTCACCGGCGATCGCCTCGCGGGTAAGGCGCTCGTCGTCACCGGCACGTTGTCGAAGTATTCGCGCGACGAGATCCACAAGCTCATCGAGCGCGAAGGCGGCAAGCCTTCGGGATCGGTATCGGCGAAGACGTCGTATCTCATCGCCGGCGACGCGGCCGGTTCGAAGCTGGAGAAAGCGAAGTCGCTCAACGTGCCCGTGCTGACCGAGGACGAGTTCCTGGCTCTGATCGGCGATGCGTAAACCGCTGGCGGCGATCATTGCCGTTTCCGCCGCCGTGCAATTGTGGCTGGCCTGGCGCTACTACGGATTCCTGACCGGCGACGACGTCGAAGTGTTGTCCGAGGCGTTCCGGCGCGCGCGCGGATTGGCGTACGCGCCGTGGGATATCCGCAGTCTGTTCGTGCCGGATGTCGTCGTCGCGCCGGTGGTCTGGCTGACGCGCGGTCTGTCGACGCGAACGACGATCTTCTTCGCGTCGGTGCCGTTCATCGCCCTGTCATCGCTGACGATCTGGCTGGTGTATCGCCTCGCGCTGCGCTGGTGCGGCGAACGCGCCGCGCTC
>DATART010000481.1:0-1945 GCA_036264035.1 Thermoanaerobaculia bacterium
CCATTACACTCTGTCTGTTGCACGCCGCCGCCTCCCTTGCTACCAAGTTGTTCTAGACACTCAACTTAATAGCATGGTGCGGCGGCTTTTTTATCCGCTTCGTGAGAAATGCGGGCTAAGCCGGGTGATATGCGAGAGCGCGAAATTTGGGAGCGCGGTTTACCGCGCGAAAGAAAGCTTTCTTTCGCCCGTTAAAACGGGCTCACACATCCAACGCGATCCGCTGACCCCCAGCTCAAAGCTGGGGGCTACGGTTCTTACGCCGGCTTCGCCGACGGCTTCTGCGCTTCAGAAGCGGACTCCGAATGACATCCGCACCGTGCGCGGAGTCTGATACGCGAGATTGTTCAACGCCTGACCGAAATTCGTTGCCAATTGGTAATTCGCGCCCATCGCGATGCATGTCGCGGCGGCGGCGCCGCGCGAACATTCGATCGGCGTCTGTGTCGCGGGGTTGAAGGGAACGAACGTCGTCGACGTCGCGGCCGTGCTGACGGTCGTGCCGAGGAGTTTCGGATCGAAGAGCGCGGCATTGTTGAAGGCATTCATGAGATCGCCTTGCGCGAAGAACTCCAGCGCCGCCACCCGGACGCTGTAACGCAATGCCAGATCGGTGGATCGGATACTTTCAGTCCGCAACTCGCCGCGTCCGCTGAAGTAGTAGAGACCGTTCGGCACCGTCGCGTAGCCGAGGTTCGTTGGCGCGCCGGTGTAGCGCGTCAGGTTGATCGCGCCGGCGATTGAGTACGGCAGGCCGGAGTCGTAGCTCTGCATCAACGTCGTCTCCAGCGCACCGCTGCCGAGCGGCAGACGATAGCCGGCCCACGCGCGCAGGCGGTGACGTTGATCGCCGGCCAGGTAGCCGATGGGCGAAACGCGGCTGTAGTTGAAGTACTCGGGATAGAACAGCGTCGGATCGGTATTCGCGACGGCGCCGGCTGTGCCGCTTTCGCCGTCGTCGTTGCCGCGCAGCTTTGACCACGTGTAATGCATGCCGAATTCGAAACGAGCCGGCGACCAGCGCACCTGCATCTGGACGCCGCGATACTGCCGCTCGAGATTGTTGCTGTTGCGGACGAGCGTGAGATCGACCGGGATGCCGAGCGGCGTGTTGGCCTTGCGCGTGGCCGTGGTGACGCTGGCGGCGTAGAAATCGCGCCAGTCGCGATGAACGAAGTCGACGCGTGCGAAACCGCTGCGGCCGATCGCGGCGCCGTAGCCGGCCGTGATCTCGCGCACCGAGGGGGAGGCGAGCGAGCCATCGAAGTAGGTCGAGTAACCGGGGATCGTGCGCGAGCCGTTCGCGCGCAGGTTGATCGCCGTACGGTTCGCGGTACCGCCCTGCTGCGTGTTGAAGTAATCGAAAATGCGGCGGATGGCTTCATCCATCGGCACCGTAAGCGTCCCGTTGTTGATGGCGGGTCCGCGATACGCGAAATCGATCGCGGCGGCATTGCCGGCGGACTGATTCGACGAGGCGATGCTGTCGGCGATGCGCGATGCGTAGTCCGCGAACGAGACGCTGAGACGATGCCGCCCATCGCCGCGAAAGTCGAACTGTGCCGACAGCCGCGGCGAAAGCCGATGATCGTTCGAGCTCACCACGCCGTCCGCGTCCGCGGCATGATTGCGGTCGAAGCGCGCGCCGAGGTTGAACGACAGCCGCGAGGTCGCGTTCCACGTATCGTTGATGAACGCCGAATCGGTGCGGAGGTCGTTCGCCGCGGCAGGGACGAGAATCGGATTCCAGCGAATGAACGTCCCACCTCCCGCTGCATTCGAGGGTGTGATCACGGGATAGATGACGCCATCCTTCCACTGCACGCGGGTCACGAAAATCGAGAAGTCGCTGCCCGACTGATGGCTGTTCGCATAGCGCCGCTCGGCGAAGCGATCGACTCCGGCGACGAGGTCGTGGCTGCCGAACGTTTTCGCGTCGAGGAAG
>DATART010000379.1:0-18482 GCA_036264035.1 Thermoanaerobaculia bacterium
ACACCGGCAATCCATCGCGCAGCGTGTAGAAGAGATAGCCGCAGACCATCATGGTCTTGTCGGCGGCAGGATCGAGAATCGCGCCGAGGCGCGAGCGTTGATTGAAGCGGCGCGCGATGACGCCGTCGAGAAAATCCGTTACCGCCGCGCCGGCGAAGATGAAGAACGCGATCCGATACTCGCCGCGAAACGACGCGTAGATGAAGACCGGGACGGCGAATAGCCGCAGAAGGGTAAGCGCGTTGGGGATGGTGAGCATCGGAGGTTGCGCAGGTTACGCCATGGGAGAGACGTTTTCACGCGGAGGCGCGGAGGCGCGGGGAACGGCCTACAGCTCCGCGCGGAACTGGTCGAGCGCCGATTTGCGGAGGTAGATGGTCTTCCCCTCGGACAGCAGCAGGTTCTGTTTCATCAGGTCGTGAATGAGCCGCGACACCGTCTCGCGCGATGTCCCGATCATGTTTGCGATGGCCTGATGCGTCGGCCGGATCACGGCGATGTAATCGTTGTCGAGCACCTTGCCGCTCTGCCGCGCGAGATCGAGGAAGAAGCGTGCGAGGCGGCCGTAAACATCCATCGTCGCCAGCGACTCGATCCGGTTCGACGCGCTCCGCAGCCGCTTCGACAGCTCGCCGAGCACTTTCTGCGTGATCGAAAAGTTCTCGCTGAGGATATGCAGGAAGTCGCTGCGCCAGATCGACACGACCTCGAGCGGCTCGATGGCGATGACCGTAGCCGAGCGCGGCTCGTTGTCGAAGAGCGCCATCTCGCCGAAGAAATCTCCCGCCGCGAGAATCGAGAGGATGATCTCCTTCCCTTCCGGCGAGATCATCGTTACTTTTACCTGCCCCTCGCGGATCAGGTAGAACACGTCGCCGATTTCGTCTGCGTGAAAGACGGCGTCGTCCTTCGCGTAACGGCGCGTCTTGGCAACAGCGGCGATCGACGCAAGCTCGCGCTCATCGAGCTCCGCGAAGAGCGTGAACTTCCGGTAGAACGATGATGGGAGCACTGGGTGCGCGATTTTAGCAGCAAAGCGCGGTGCTACACTCCGCCGCGAAGTCCCCAACGAGAGTGGCCATCAAACGGATCATCCCGATCTCTTCCGGCAAAGGCGGGGTCGGCAAGACGACCTTCGCCATCAATTTCTCTCTTGCCCTCTCGCGGCACGGCCGCACTGTGCTGGTCGATCTCGACACCGGCACCTCGGCCATCCGCAATGCCATCGACGTCCCGATCGAGAAGGACCTCTACCATTTCTTCCGCAAGGGCGAATCGCTCAATCGTTGCGTCACACATCTCGACGACAAGCTCGATCCCAAACACAGCTTCCGCGATTTCGGGTTCGTGGCGGGGCCGCTGCACCTCATCGACGAGATCACGAATTTCGGCGCCGCAAACAAGGCGCGCCTGATCGAGGCGATCAATGGCTTGGATGCGGACTACGTCATCCTCGACATGCGGGCCGGACTCGATTCGAACGTCATCGATTTTCTGCCGTTCTCGAACTCCGGCGTCCTGATTTTCACCCCGCATCTTCCGAGTGCCACGCTGGCGGCGTCGGACATCGTCAAAGCGATCCTCTTCCGCAAACTGCGGCTGATCTTCAGCAAGGAGTCTCCATTTTTCTCTACGGTGGATGGAAAACTTGACTTCTGGCGGCTGATCAATGAGCTGATCGACCAGGTCGAAGATGTCTACGATTCATCGGTCGGCAACCTCGACGCGTTCGCAGACGACCTGGCGGGCAACCTCGGCGATCACCCGATCACGCGCACCGTGCAGCAGACGCTCGACGAGTTCCGCGTCCACTACGTCCTCAATCTTTTCAACGGCGTCGACGATTCGTTCCAGACTGCCGTGAAGCCGTTCATCGAGAATCTGACCGCGAACGTTTCCGCGCGCTGCGGCGTCACGAACCTCGGCTGGATCACGCGAAGCGACGCCATCCACCGCGCGAACTGCAACAAGATTCCGGCGCTGCTGCTCCCACCCGAGGAGAAAAAAACTGCCAGAAGCAACCGTGTCACTCAGGAGCTCGACGATCTCCGCGCGATGGCAATCGGGATCGATCCGCCCAAGCGCAAATCGGCGAAGCAGCAAAAGTCCGCCGCTTCAAGGGATCCTGCCGATCATCTTTCCAATCAGCTCAACGTCCTCCGCTCGATGTTCGACCAGAAGAAGGACGACGACTTCCACGCGAACTTCGATTACGCCTCGCAACGCGCGCTCTTCACGATGAAAAACCGCCGTCCGAGCGAGTTCGGCGACATCCGCATCTACACGCCTACCGAGATGCTGAACACGATCTTCGCGAAATCGAACGTGCCGACGGCGGTCGATTGGGGTGAGCTCGAGCTCTGACTTTTCGGAGTGGTCAACTACTTTTGCGCGTCTCGTCAGAGACCCGTTCCTGAAGCCAGAGATTCAGGAGGGTCGCGGCCGAAACTCCGTGAGCAGATGCGACCTCTCGGAGTCTTTCTGCCAGAAAACGATCCACAGGAAAATAGAGTTCCGAAGACTTAACGTCCACGTCGAATTCGACCGGCGACGTTTGCTCCCAGTGGTCGGCAAGACTATGCGTGTCCCAGTATTCGCTGAGTTCCTGGTACGACCGGCTACCCGACAACGACGACTTATTTTCGGCCATAGAGTTTCTTTTCAGCATCGTCCATGTCTCGCGCCGAGATGATCAGCGCGCGACCGTCCAGCTTGTGAATAAAGAACACGATAAGGTAACGGCCCTCGTCCGTTTGACCGAGAGCAGCATACATATTCTCACCTGCCGCGTGCCCCTTCTCGACGAATCGGAAGCGAGGCGTCATTGCGAATAGCGATTCAACTTCTTCGGGCGTCGCATCATGTTTCCAGGCCAGCTTCTCCACATATTGTTCGAGCCACACGAAGCCTCTGATCCGCAACGCAACGCTCCTCGCTCATCAGATGGTACCGCTGTCTCTAAACACTCGCGCATCCGCCCTTCCAGACAATTCCGCTAGACTCCGCGCCCATGAAAAGAACGCTCGTCCTCGTCGCTCTCGTCGCGACTTCCGTTTTCGCCGCCGACACACCCGATCCGACGATGCAGAATCGCATCCGGCAGGAAGGGTTCCGCAACTCGAAGGTCATGGAGACCGCGGAGGAGTTGATGGACTTTGTCGGACCGCGGTTGACGGGTTCGCCGAACATGAAGCGGGCGAACGAATGGACTCGCGACAAGCTCACCTCGTTCGGTCTCAGCAACGCGCATCTCGAGAGCTGGGGCCCGTTTGGGCGCGGCTGGTCGTACGAAGAATGCACCGTTCGCATGACGGTGCCCGACGTCGCGCAACTGTGGGCGCTGCCGCGCGCGTGGACGCCCGGAACGAACGGCGTCATCAGCGGACAGCCGATTCGCGTCAAGATCGAGACAGTCGAAGACATCGAAAAATACCGCGGCAAACTGGCGGGCAAGATCGTTCTCAACGGCGACGTGCGCGAGATCAAGCCGCACGAGCAGGCGCAGTTCTCGCGCGCGACCGACAAGATGCTCGCTGATCTGCAAACCTACGAACTGCCCGGCAAGCCGCGGTTCACGCGCGAAGAGATCGTGAAGCGCAATGCCTTCCGCAAAGCGCTGTCGAAGTTCCTGGCCGAGGAAAAGCCGCTGGTAATGATCGACTCCGACAGCGCCGACTTCGGCACCTTTCACGTCCAGGCTGCCGGCAGTCAGCGCGACGGAGAGAGCTACCCGGTGCCGTCGATCGTGATGTCGACGGAGCACTACAACCGGCTGGCGCGCCTCGTCGATCAGAAGAAAGACGTGACGCTCGAGGTCAACATCAAGACGAAGTACTACGACGACGACAAGAACGCCTACAACACGATCGCCGAGATCCCCGGCACCGACAAAAAGGGCGAGATCGTGATGCTCGGCGGACATCTCGACTCCTGGCACGGCGGCACCGGCGCGACCGACAACGGCGCCGGCGTGGTCGTGGCGATGGAAGCGGCGCGCATCATCAAAGCGATCGGAATCGCGCCTAAGCGCACCATCCGCGTCGCGCTCTGGAGCGGCGAAGAAGAAGGCCTGCTCGGATCGCGCGCCTACGTCTCCGAGCATTTCGCGTCGCGTCCTGAGCCGACCGCCGCGGAACGCGATCTCCCCGCCGCCATGCGAACTCCCGGACCTCTGACCATGAAACCGGAGCACGCCAAACTCTCCGCGTACTTCAACCTCGACAACGGCACGGGCAAGATTCGCGGCATCTACGCGCAGGAGAATTACGCCGTCGCTCCGATCTTCCAGTCGTGGATCGAGCCGCTCAAGGATCTCGGCGTCACGACCGTCACCGAACGCAACACCGGCAGCACGGATCACGTCTCCTTCGACGGCGTCGGCCTGCCCGGCTTCCAGTTCATCCAGGATGAAGTCGAGTACGAGCAACGCACGCATCACACGAACTACGACGTCTACGACCGCCTGCAGCGCGATGACCTGATGCAGGCCGCAGTGGTGATGGCCACGTTCGTGTGGGAAGCGGCCAATCGTCCCGAGATGATGCCGCGCAAGCCGCTGGCGGCGCCTCACTAAAAAGGCGTTCAACCACAGAGACACTGAGGTCGCAGAGAAAACCTCTGTGCACTCTGTGTCTGTGTGGTGAGAGCCTTACCGCCAGAAGTACTTCGCGCGGATCACGGTCCACGCGATGCGCAGTGTGTCGCCGAGCGGCTTGTAGTGGCTGGTCGACTGGCCGTCGACGAATCCGAGGTCGATAGGGATTGTGATGACCTTGAAGCCGCGGCAGCCGGCTTGTACGATCACTTCACTCTCCATGTCGAAGCCGTCGCTGCGCAGGCGGATCGCAGCGAGGAGGCGAGCCGAGTAGAGCCGGAATCCGCTCTGCGAATCGGTCACGCTCGTCTTCGCCGCGAAGGCGATGCAGCGCGCCGAAAAACGATTCGCGAAACGGCGCCGCGGCAGCATCTCGCCGAAGAGGTGGGCGCGTCCGCCGATGATGAGATCAGCCCCGGTCTCCTCATGAGCGGCAACAAACTTCGGAATCTCGCGCGGCAGATGCTGGCCATCGGCGTCAAGCGTGATGACGGCGTCGAACCGATGTTCGAGCGCATACGCGAATCCCGTTTTGAGCGCCGCGCCTTTGCCGCGGTTGACGGCGTGCGTCACAACCTGCGCTCCCGCCTCGCGCGCGATCTCAGCGGTCCGATCCATCGAGCCGTCGTCGATCACGACCACATGCTCGTTCACCGCAATGCAATCGCGAATGACGTTTCCAATACTTTCCTCGGCATTCAGCGCCGGAATGAGCGCGAGGATTTTCACGCGCGCTCCTTCGAGATCACCGCGCACACGATGCCGCCGCCGGCGGAGATCGAGTGGACGAGGATGTTGCGCAGTTTCGCGGAGCGTGCTTCGCGCACGGGTATGAATCGCATGTCCGTGTCCGCTTCTTCAAAGCCGGACGACGCGTGCAGCCTCTGATCGCGCATCGCCAGCAATGCGGCTGCGAACTGTAAGCCGCCGCCGGCCGCGTACTCGCCGAAATACGCCTTCGTGGCGACGACCGGCGGAACGTCATCGCCGAAGAGCCGTTGCAACGCGCGCATCTCCAGCAGGTCACCGCGCTTCGTTCCATTGGCTGATGCATAGATCGCATCGACCTCGGATAGCGCAATGCCGGCGTCATCGATGGCAGCCTGCATGGCGAGGGCGACGTTCGCATCACCGGTCCCCCAATCGGAAATCGCGGCGGTGGTATCGCGAGCGATCCCGAATCCCGAAATCCAGCCGTACGGCTCGCGCTCCGGTTGCGCTTCGGCCATGAAAATCGCGCTCCCTTCGCCGATCGACATTCCGTTGCGCCGCCGATCGAACGGCCGCATCTCCTCCATCAGGTCGCCATCCGCATGGGCGAGCGCGCCGACACGGTCGAGAACGGAGAAAACCATCTCGTTGACCTCTTCCACACCGCCGATGATGGCAGACGGCACGGTACCTTTCACAATCTGCGCACTCGCAAACATGGCCGCCGCCAGGAGCGACGATTCGCGCTGCGTGACGGTGACATTGAAGCCGCGCAAATCGTGCTCGATCGCAATGTGCGAGCCAGGCGCGTTCGCAACGGACTCGGCGAATAGTTGGGGCGGCGCGAGCGCGGCTCCCTTCGCAACGTACTCCTGCATGTAATCGACCGACGTCTGCACCGGCCCGAAGGCAGTCCCGACAGCGACGCCAGCCTCGTTGGGCAACGACACAGCGGCGTCGTCGATGGCCAGCCGGGTCGCGGCGACCGCGTAACGCGAAAGCGTATTCATGCGCCGCAGCTTCATGGCCGGGATGTAATCGCGCGCTTTGAAGTCGATCACCAGCGCGGCGTTGTGCGCCGAAAGTCCCTCGGTATCGAAACGTTCAACGCGCGTGATCGTGCTCGTGCCGGCATTCAGGAGCGCACGAAACGCCTCGACACCGAGGGCGCTTGGCGCAACGATCCCGATGCCCGTAATAGCGACGCGACTCATGCCGCCACTTTATGACGCCGACCGAAAAAGTAGCGACACGTTCGAGCCGCCGAAGCCGAACGTATTCGACAGCACGTTCGTCATCGCCATCGGCCGGGGTGTGTGCGGGATGTAGTCGAGCGTGCAGTCCGCGGCGGGAGTGTCGAGGCGCAGCGTCGGCGGCGCGAGTTGGTTCTGCAACGCGAGGACGCTGATCACCGCTTCGATGCCGCCCGCGGCGCCGAGCGTGTGGCCGAAGTACGACTTGCTCGACGAGACGGGAACCGCATCGCCGACCGCGGCGAGAATCGCTTTCGTCTCGGCGGAGTCGTTGAGCATCGTGCCGGTGCCGTGTGCGTTCACATAGTCAACACGTTGACTGTCGCCGCCCTCGGCCAGCGCGCCGCGCATGGCGGCCTGCGCCCCGCGACCGTCCTCGTGCGGCGCCGTCGGATGATGCGCATCGCATGTCGCGCCGTAGCCGCAGAGTTCCGCGAGGATCGTCGCGCCACGGGCCAGCGCGTCATCCCAGCGCTCGATGACGAGGTACGCCGCGCCTTCGCCGAGCGTGATCCCCTTGCGTCCCGCGGAAAACGGAGTGCAGGGATTCTCGTCGACCGCCTGCAGCACATTGAAGCCGCTGTACGTGAGGCGGCAGAGCGCATCGCTGCCTCCGGCGATGGCCACGTCCGCGTGATGCGAGCGGAGGAGATCGCCGGCCATTCCGATCGCCGCGCCGGCCGATGCGCAGGCCGTCGCGTTCGACAGCACGCCGCCGCCGAGGTTCAGCGCGCGCGCGACGGCGTCGGAGGGACCGGACGTCGGTTGCTGAAGCACCCGTGAAACCGGCACGCGGCTTCGCCCGCGGACGAGGCGATCGAAGTAAAAGCTCTCCCCTTCGAGCAGCCCGCCGGTCGACGTGCCGGTGGAAACGATCGCGCGCTGCCGCGAAAGCGGAGACGTCGCGCCCTCGTTGGCCTGTTCGATCGCTTCGTTCGCGGCGATTACTGCCAGCAGATCGCTGCGCGACATCCGCTTGGTTGCCCGTCGATCGACGAGATCATCGATCCGGGCAACTTCGGCGGCCACGTCCGTCGGGAACGTTTCGCCGGGAAACTTCGACAGCTTTCCGATTCCCGCCCGCGACTCGACGATCGAACGCCAGACCTCGGATCGATTGCGCCCGATCGAGCAGATGATCCCCACGCCGGTGACGGCGAGGCGGGTTGTCGTATCAGCTTTGCGCATTGGTTCTCTGCAGAAAGAAGCTCACCACAGAGGCACAGAGAACACAGAGAATGCCCGTGGTCTCTGCGTCTCTGTGGTGAAATGGATTTTCACGATGACAGCGCGAGATAAAACCTGCCTCGAATCACTTCTACTCCATCGATCGCGCCGCGGCCGCTGAAGCGAAACGTCCCGCCGAAGTTCGCGTCGAGCGTGACTACGAATCGGATCACATCTCCCGCTTCGATCGCGCGATCGACTTCACATGCGTCGATTCCGGTCAGGAACGCCTGCGTAGTAAACGCCAATCCGCCGCCGAGTTGCGCCATCGCTTCGACTGCCATGACCGAGGACGGCATCGTGTCGTCAGCCGTGCAAACGTAAACACCCTCGATCGTTTTGTCGTCGATGCGGTTGGCGGCTGACGCAGCGCGGAACGGAATCTGATGCGGCAGGCCGGCCAGCCAGGTCACACCGGCGCCTGTTGCTGATCGGCCAGCCGGTGCTTCACGAAGTCGGCGAGCGACGCCACCGAATGGAAGTTGTCGCGCGCCGACGATTCGTTCTTCACCTTGATGCCGAACTCCGTCTCCAGCATCACCACGATCTCGAGCGCATCGATTGAATCGAGGCCGAGGCCGCCGGCAAAAAGCGGATCGTCATCCTTGATGTCGTCGGGAGTCATATCTTCGAACTTGAGCCGCTCGATCAGCAGCTCCTTCAGTTTTCGTCTCAGGTCATTCATGGGCTGCGGCATTTTCACATACTTGCCGGGCCGGGCAACTCCTCCCACGCGATCGGCGGCGCGATGACGCCGAACATCTTCTGCAGGCGCACGAAAAAGAAAAAGAGCGCGAGCTTCAGCCGGTCCTGCGTTTCGAAGATGTTGCCAGCCAGGATGCCGGTGATGACCGGGATCAGGCCGTAGTCGGTCTTCGGCTGCAGGAAAACCTCCAGGAACTCGCGGCGATAGAAATTGGCGATGAAACGGAAGTATTTGTTCATGGCGCTTTCAAACGACCGGTCGTAACGGTTCAGCAAGCGCATGCTGCCCTTGCGCAGCCTCAGGTCGATGGCGTCCGCGGCGATGTCGGCCGACTTCATGGCCATGAAAACGCCGGTCGAGAAAATCGGATCGAGGAAACCGGCCGCGTCGCCGATGAGCGCGAAGTTCTTTCCCGTCCTGCGCTTCACCATGAATGAGAAGTCGCGGCGGACGTAAACCTGCGTGATGCGATCCTCTTTCTTCACGCGCTCCGCCAGATACGGCGCACCTGCAATCGTCCGATCGAGCAACTCCTCGGCACTCAGTCCGCAGCTTTTCAGATGATCGCGCGCGACGACGAGTCCGACGCTCATGGTGTCGGCGCTGACCGGGATCAGCCAGAACCAAGCGTCGCGCAGAACGACGATCATCGTGTTGCCGGCGTCGCGCCCCTCCGGCCGCGGAACGTTTTTGTAGTGGGCGAAGATCGCGACCTTCTTCAGCTCCTCGACGTCTTCCTTACCGCCGATGCGATTGCCGAGGAACGCGCCGTGGCCGCTTGCATCGACAACGAAGCGTGCCTCGATCCGCTCGCCGTCCGATGTCGTGACGGTGGCGCGATTCGGATTCGCAAGGTCGACCGCGGTCACCGCCGTTTCCTCGCGAACATCGACGCCGTTCGCCGCCGCGTTGCGCAGCAGCAACTCATCGAACTCCGCCCTCTTGACCTGAAACGAGCTGTGATACGCCTCGGGCAGATTCTCCCGGAATCGAAACGTGTACCCGAGCGCGCCGTCCGCCGTGACGAACCCCGCTCCGTACTTTGGCGTGAACGTCCCCTTCGTCATCGGCACGGTCACGCCGAGGCGTTCGAAGAGGTCGTTGTTGTACGGCAGCAGCGACTCGCCGACCTGAAAGCGCGGAAAGCGCTCGCGCTCGAGGAGCGTGACCGAGAACCCTTTTCTTGCGAGCAGCGTCGCGGCAGTCGATCCACCCGGGCCGCCGCCAATGACGAGGACATCGATCATGAGGGGGATGCTAACGCGGTTGGCGATCGAGTGGATTTGGCCTCGCAATCACAATGCCCTCCCAGTCCGAGAAACACCTCGCTTCACGTCAACTTCAGCTCGGAAATGTCGTCGATGAACTGTTGATCATCATGCGCATGACGGGTCGTAGCGACGGCAAGCGACTGGCGATGTGCCTCTGAAGCGAAAGCTCGTGACCGCACGTCTGGAACCCAGATCTGGATGGGCCGCAAGCCCTGTTGCCGGAGACGTTCGCGGTGAGCGCGAACCTTCTCGCGCGATGAATGAAGTGGTCTTGCCATGTAATCCTCGATTACATGTAACCATAAACCGCGATGACGAGTTGACCTTCCGAAACGGTGCGCTCTATTCTCGGCGGCCCAAATCGATGCTCAACCGCTTCCTTGAACTTGCGACTTCTGCGCCCGAGGCCGTCGCTCTGCTTGATGGCACAACAGGCGAGGTCATCAGCCGCGTCATGCTCGCTGAGCGGATCGATAAGATCGCTTCGGTCTTCGGCGACCTTCAGGCGAACGATGTCGTCGCCATCCAGCTACCAAACTCCGTCGATTTCATCGCCGTATTCGGCGCCGTTTTGAAGTTCAACCTCGTGGCGATTTTGATCGATCGAGACGCGACTGACGCTGAGATTGGCAATGTGCTCGAACACTTTGGCGCCCGGGGACTTTTCAATCGGAGCGGCCTTTCAACCCGTTCGGCCGTTCGCCCGAACCTTCCCGCCGGCGCGCGTTTGATCAAGCTCACCTCGGGGTCAAGCGGTTTGCCGAAAGGAATCGTCGCCACGGAAGCGAACCTCATCGCGGACGCCGTCAACATCTGCGCAACCATGGACATCCGCCCCGATGACGTCAACCTCGGCGCGATTCCGATGTCGCATTCGTATGGGTTTTCGAATCTCGTCACACCGCTCTTCATTCAGGGGACGCCGGTGGTGATTTCGAACGATTACCTGCCGCAGTCGATCGTGAATCTCTGCAATCGGTACTCATCTACCGTCGCGCCGCTGATTCCGATGGTCTTCGATCATCTGAGTACCGCCGGCGACGGCGAGTTCAGAACGGTGCGGACGTTTCTCTCCGCGGGCGCGCCGCTGCCGCCGGCTGTGTCGCGCAAGTTCCGCGAGCGATTCGGAATCCCGATTCACACGTTCTACGGCTGCAGCGAATGTGGCGGGATCACATACGATCGCGAAGGCGCGGCGGTCGAGCGCGGAACGGTCGGACGCGCCATGGAGAACGTGACGCTGACCTCGAAACGCGGACGCCTCATCGTCCGCGGCGACAACGTTGCCCTCGGCTACCTGCATGATGCGAACACATTCCAGCCGTTTGCGGAGCATCTCTTCATCACCGACGATCTCGTCGACGTTCGCGACGACGGCGAGGTCGCCATCACCGGCCGCGCCAGCGATTTGATCAACACGGCCGGCAAGAAAGTGAACCCGCGCGAGGTCGAGCAGGTGCTGCTGCAGATCGAAGGCGTGCGCGAGGCGAAGGTATACGGCGAGCCTGCCGGCGCGCGCGGCGACGTCGTGGCTGCCGCGGTCGTTGCCAGCGCGGACGTCACGCGCGAGCAGATCCGCGCCTTTTGTCTGGCACACCTCTCGCCGCACAAAGTGCCACGCATCGTGAAGCTTATCGAGTCGATCCCGGTCGACGAGCGGGGGAAGGTGAAGCGGGCTGTTTTGGCGGGGCTGTGAAAGGCTTATCACCACAAAGACACAAAGCGCACAAAGAGATCTTCTTTGTATCCTTTGTGTCTTTGTGGTTCAAATCGCGTCACGTCGCGCGGAATCCTTCGGTCGTCTCGATGACGTTCGTGAAGCCCGCGACGCGCATCGCGTCGCCAGCTTCATCGCCGAGCGGCAGCCCGATCACATCCACCCGCTGTGCATGTCCGATCTGAGACAGAACGTGCTTCAGATCGTCGGTCGGACGGAACACCGTTACGCTGATGTGCGGCCATTCGGTTGCGCGATTCATTGCCTCGGCGACGGCGCTACGGTTCGCGCTGCTCTCCACGATCCACACGGGCGTTCGCATCACCAGCGTCAGCAGACGATCGCCGAATTCGCGATCGAACACGATGGCCACACGGCGGTTCATCCGCGTGCTTCGGCGCCCTCGGCCGGAGCCGTGGCGGCGGACCGCCGGAAAACGCGCCGCAACTGCAGCCGCACGTTGTCGACCTCGGCGAACATCCACATCTTCACGCCGCGCAGAAACATGTGCATCGGCGACAGGTTGAGATTGAAGTACGCCTTGATCCGCCGCCCATCGTTGCGCGCGCCCGCCTCGCCTGCCGCGCGGCGCGCCAGCGCGATCGACTTGAAGCGGCGGTGGTAGAACTTGATGAAGTGATAGCTGAAGAACGCCGGCTTCGGACCAAGCACCGGCATCCACAAAAACTTCTTCGCGAAGCGATACGCCGGAATGACCACAAAAATGTAGTAGTGCGCCGTGTCGAGAATCATCGCCGCGGTCAGCAGGTCGGCCTCGCCCATGTAGTAGTACTTGTCCTTGTAAATCGAGCGGAAGAAACGAACGTACGAGCGCGCAAACGCTTCGTTGTGCTCGACGATGCGCGCGGCGACGTCCTCCCCTTTGGCATCCATCCCGACGATCTCCGCGGTCGCTTCGGCGGTGAATGATGCGTGGTCGAGTCCGGGCGAGTAGTACGGATCGAGAAACGCCGCGGCATCGCCGAGGAGCGCCCAGCCGTTGCCCATGTACTGTTTCGAAACGTACGGAAGGTGCGAATAGAAGCGGAGATCGTCGAGACGCGGTGAGGCGCCGTCGAGCAGCTCTGCCAACGCCGGAATCGCCTTCAGAAAGGCGATGAAATCCGTCGCGCGATCTTTGCTGTGATGCAGATCGATGAGCCGCTTGTCGAAGACGACGCCGATCGACGTCTCGCCGTTGCCGAGCGGAATGACCCAAATCCAGTAGCCGAATCCGGTGTAATGATTCGTCGCCAGCCGCCGCGAGCTGACGTTGCGCGCGGCGAGGCCGCCGGATCTCGCCGCGATGTCGTCGATGTGGCGCACGCCGTTCCATCGGCACCAGATCGCGGCGACACGGTGCTCGTCGTTGCGCTCGATGAGATTCAGCCGCCGGCCGAGGAAGTTCACGCGTCCCGTGGCGTCGAGGAGCCAGCGGCAGCGAAGCTCGCGCACTTCATCGCCGATCTCGATCGTCAACTTGTTGTCGAAGTCGTTCAACTCGACGTCGCGCGCTTTCGCAGGACGCAGCAGCTCCGCGCCTTCGTCGACCGCGGTCTTCAACAAATACTCGTCGAGCGCGTCGCGCCGCAACTGAAAGGCCGGCACGGCGCTGCGAATGAACCCGCCACCCTCCGTGGCATTCGCATGACCCGTCACTTTGTCGTTCGTGAACCAATAGCGCAGCCCCTCTTTCGGCAGCTGCTCCGACTCGAGGTGATGCCACATGGCCAGCCGGCGCGTGAGAAACATGGCCGACATCTCGGTCGTCGCCTCGCCGACTTTCGCGTCAAACTCCTCCGCTTTTTCGACGATGAGCACGCGCAGTTGCGGGTGATCGCGGCGCAACAGGATCGCCGTCGACGCACCGCTGAAGGCGCCGCCGAGGATGATCACATCGTAGCGATCAGACTGCATGGCGCGATCGTAGCACTCACCTTTCGAGTAGGATGCGCGCCCCATGAGCTGGTTCCATCACTTCTTCCTGACCTGGATGCAATTCATCCTCGACTGGGGCTACCTCGGCATCTTCGTGATGATGGCGTTCGAGTCGACCGCGCTGCCGATTCCCGCCGAAATCGTCATGCCCCCCGCCGCGTATTGGGCGTCGCAAGGACATTTCAATCTTGCACTCGTGATCGTGGCCGCCACCGCCGGATCGTGGGCCGGCTCGGCCGCGAGCTACTGGATTGCGTACAAACTCGGACGCCCGCTCGTGAGCCGCTACGGCCGTTTCGTGCTGATGTCGCCATCGAAAATCGAGGCGGCCGACCGGTGGTTCGAAACCTACGGCTCCGGCGGCATTTTCGTCGCGCGCCTGCTCCCCGGAATCCGTCACGTGATCTCGATCCCGGCCGGCCTCTTCCGCATGCCGTTCGGCCGCTTCTCGCTCATGACGATTCTCGGAGCCGGCATTTACAACGGCGCGCTGGCGTGGTTCGGCATGAAGGTCCTCGGCGACCAACCCGGGTTGATGAAAGACCCCGACGCCCTCCGACACGCACTCGCATCAAAGTCGATGTGGCTGGTCGGCTTCGGCATCGCCGTCGCGATCCTTTACGGCATCATGGTCTGGATGCAGAAACGCGCCGCTACGCGAGCTTCAGACCAGCGCGCGTGAAGTGACGGAAGTCGGCATCATAGGTGATGAGAGCTGCGTTGTTGGCGATTGCGCGTCAGGCCCTCGCATGCAACCCGAGCGGCTCTGGCGATTTCGCGTCAGCCACTCGCATGCAACGCGAGCGGCTCTGGCACTCTCGCGTCACGCCATCGCGTGCAACGCGAGCGGCTCTCGCGATTTCGCGTCAGCCCCTCGCATGCAACGCGAGCGGCTGTGGCAATTTCGCGTCAGCCCCACGCATGCAACGCGAGCGGCTCTCGCGATTTCGCGTCAGCCCCACGCATGCAACGCTAGCGGCTCTCGCGATTTCGCGTCAGCCCCACGCATGTAACGCGAGCGGCTCTCGCGATTTCGCGTCAGCCCCACGCATGCAACGCGAGCGGCTCTCGCGATTTCGCGTCAGGCGCTCGCATGCAACGCGTCGGGCTCTCGCATGAATATCAGGAGCCCCTGATATTTATGCGAAATTCGACGTATTTTTTCAGCTCCCTTGTCCTCAGATCAGGACAGGCTACGCGCCGAACGGCTGAGCGCAGCGTATTTTCACCACAGAGACCACACAGCGGGTTTGCCCGCACCCAAGGTCTGTCGCAGGCGTGTACGGACTACGGAGCGAGTCCTGCCTTTTCTCCTACTTCCTCGCCTTCCGTACAAAATCGACGATCCCGACTAAAAACTCCGGGGCGAGACGGAGATCGGGGTTGCTGTAGGAGGCGATCTGTTTGTCGCGATCGGGTGGGACTTCTTTGAGGACGTGGTTCATCCCTTCGATCAGGAGCAGCTTCGCTTTCGGATTCGCGGCGGCTAGGCGCTTGGCGTCGTCGACTGCGACTTGCAGGTCGGTCGTGCCATGGACGATGAGTACGGGAACGGTCAGCGCCGCGATCGACTTGGCCGGATCGTAGTGGAACCAGGAGATCAGGTACGGCTGCACGCTCGGGCGATAGATCGCGGCCAGCTCGGGCGGCGTGTCGGCGGTGGTCTTCCCGGCTTCGAGGTTCTTCAGGATCGCGTCGCTCTTCGTCGCGAGCTCCGGCGGAAGCTTGCCGGCCAGTTGCGTGCGGAGGATGTCGGCGGCGGGGCGGCCGGCGCCGGAGATCGAGATGAAACCGTCCGCGTTGCAGCGTTTCGCCGCGAGCATTCCGATCAGCGAGCCTTCGCTGTGGCCGGCGATGATTACGGCGGAGAAGCGCTTGTCCTTGCGTAGCTGCTCGCACCACGCCACGGCGTCGTCGACGTACGTGTCGAAGCGAAGGTCGGCCTCGGCCACCATCGCGCCGGTGCTCTCGCCGACGCCGCGTTTGTCATAACGCAGCGAGGCGATGCCGTTCGACGCCAGCCCTTCCGCCAGCATCAGTAAAGAATTGTTCTTACCCGGAAGCATCGGCGAATTGCCGTTGCGATCGGTCGGACCGGAACCGGAGAGCAGCAGGACGACCGGCATCGGCTTGCTGGTGTCCTTCGGCAGCAGGAGCGTGCTGTGAAGGGTCGTGTCGACGGGCGCCGCAACAACTTGAGGAGGCGCGGAGGGTTGCTGCGCGAGAGCGGTGGAAATCGCGAGGAGAACCATGACAAAGTGCATATCGATCCTTTCGGGAATCGTCGTTGACGTTGCGCTATTGTACTACTAGTTTAGTACAAGCCAACGACTACTTACATTTGTCATCCCGTCTCCATGACTTTCGACACGGGGCGGATTGCCGCGCCGGCTCTACATTGGCGGCATGAATCCACTACAGATCGAGAACGTCGTCAAGACGTTCGCATCCCGCCGCGCGCTCGACGGCGCCTCGCTCGAGCTGCGGCCCGCCGAGGTCCTCGGGCTGCTCGGTCCGAACGGCGCGGGGAAATCAACGCTCGTCCGGACGATCATGGGCCGCGTGCAGCCGGACAGCGGCTCAGTCACGATTTTCGGCAAACCGGCGCCGGCTGGCGATACCGATGCTCGTGCCGAGGTGGGCGTGGTGCCACAGGAGATCGCGCTGTATCCGAATCTCTCCTCACACGAGAACCTCACCGTCTTCGGCCGCTACCTCGGCCTCGGCGGCAAGGCGCTCGACGAGGCGATCACGCGCTCGCTCGACTGGGCGGCGCTGTCGGACCGCAAATCGGAGCCTGTGAAATCGTTTTCCGGCGGCATGAAACGGCGGCTCAACATGGCCGTCGGCGTCCTGCATCGGCCGCGCGTGCTGCTGCTCGATGAGCCGACCGTCGGCGTCGACCCGCAGTCGCGCGAGCGCATCTACCAGATGATCGAGACGCTCCGTACCGACGGCGTTTCTCTCATCTACACCACGCACTACATGGAAGAGGCCGAGCGCCTCTGCGACAGCATCGCCGTCATCGACTCCGGCCGCGTCATTGCCACCGGCACGAAGGACGAGCTGGTGCGGAACACCATCGGCACCAAGCGCGAAGTCGTCGTCGAATTCGCCGACGGTACACGCGTCACGCACCTCATCGACGACGCCGCCGAAATGCTGCGCGTCATGCGCGATGCGGAAACGCAGGGGAGCGCCGTGCGCGACCTGACTATGAAGTCGCCGTCGCTCGAAAAAGTCTTCCTTCACCTCACCGGAAAGGGTCTACGCGAATGATCGCCTCTGTCGTCCGAGCCGGATGGCTCAACCTTCGCCGCGATCGCGCGGCTCTCATGCTCAGCTTCATCGTCCCGATCGTCTTCTTCTCGATTTTCGCCGGCATCTTCGGCGCGCAGAAATCGAAGACGCCGAAGACGACCGTGGCCATCGCCGATCTCGATCACAGCGACAGTTCGCGGCGGCTCGTCGACGCGTTGAAACGCGAATCGGCGCTCGACGTCGACACCACTCCGAAAAAGAGCGCGACTCCGTTCGATGCGCAGACCGCGGAGGCAGCCGTTCGCGCGGGTGATGCGCCGGTCGCGCTCGTGATTCCGAAAGGTTTCAGCACGACGAAGATTCAATTCGCGGGCGGCGGCAACGGTCCCGCTTTCCGACTGCTGGCCGATTCCGCCGATCCGATCGCCGATCAGGTCGTCGCCGGACTGCTGCAGAAGAACATGATGATGGCGATGCCGGAGATGATGATGGACGCCGGCGTTACCGAGGTCGATCGCTGGAGCGGCGGACTGACGGCACAGCAGAAAGCAAATCTCGATCAGAACATGAAGAGCTACCGCACGTTCAGCGCGCGGCCGAGCACCGCCACATCGTCCGATTCGCTCATCAAGATCGACAAGACCGACGTCATCGGCCAGAACAAATCGAACGTCGTCGCGGCACTGTACGCGGCCGGAATTGGCGTCATGTTCCTGCTCTTCACCGCATCCAACGCCGGCGGCGCGCTGCTCGAGGAAAACGAAAGCGGCACGCTCGACCGCATCCTCACCACTCGGCTGACGCTGACGCAGCTCCTTCTCGGCAAACTCGCATACCTCTGGACGCTCGGGTTCGTGCAGATCTGCGTGATGTTCGTGTGGGGCGCGATCGCATTTCGTTTGCAGCTCGCACAACACATCGGCGGTTTCCTGATCATGGCGCTCACGACCTCCCTCGCCACCTCGGCATTCGGACTCCTGCTCGCCTCCGTCTGCCGCACGCGCGCACAACTCGGCGCGATGTCGACGCTGGTCGTTCTGTCGCTCTCCGCAATCGGCGGCTCGATGTTCCCGCGCTTCCTGATGCCGGCCGGCCTGCAGAAAGCGGGACTGGTGCTCTTCAACTCCTGGGCGCTGGAAGGATTCACGAACGTCTTCTGGCGCGAGCTGCCGCTGTCATCTCTCGCGCTTCCCGCCGTCGTGCTCGTGGGATGGGGAATCGTCTTCTTCATCGTCGCGCGCCAGCTGACGAAGCGGTGGGAGATCGCGTAGAGGCGTTGAGGATGTTGTCGGTTGTCCGTTGGCAGATGACGCAGATCCCGGCGTAAACAACAGTTAACCGACAACCGACAACGTCTTCACGCCGCTTACAATGCGGCATCTTGCCTGCGCTCAAGAACCGCGACCACTACCCCGTCCTAGTCATCGGTACCGGCATCGCGGGACTGACCGCGTCGTTCTGCCTGGCCGGCGCGGGAATCAAAGTTCTCCTCGTCACCAAGGCCGCCGATCCGAAGGACTGCAACACGTTCTGGGCGCAGGGCGGAATCATTTACGAAGGTGAAGGCGACACGCCGGCAAAGTTGATCGAGGACATCATCGCCGCCGGCGCCGGACTATCGAACGAAGAAGCGGTGCGCTTTCTCGCCGTCGAAGGGCCGCGCGTCGTCAAGGAACTGCTGCTCGATGAGATCCATGTTCCCTTCTCCGTCAGCGAAGAGGGCGAACTCGATCTGACGCAGGAAGGCGCTCACTCGCTGCCGCGAATCATCCACTCCGGCGACGCAACCGGCCGCGCCATCGAG
>DATART010000416.1:0-6796 GCA_036264035.1 Thermoanaerobaculia bacterium
CTCGTGAGCATTAAGCGTCATGCTCGTGAGCATCAAGCGGCATGCTCGTGTGCATCAAACGGCATGCTCGTGGGCATCAAGCGGCATGCTCGTGAGCATCAAGCGGCATGCTCGTGGGCATCAAGCGTCATGCTCGTGAGCATCAACCTTCATGCTCGTGAGCCTCAACTTCAGGCTCGTGAGCATCAGCTTTCATGCTCGTGAGCGTCAACTTCAGGCTCGTGAGCGTCAACTTCAGGCTCCCGTCGTTTTTCGACGCCGGATGGCGTCACGGAGGGTAGCCGGTGGTCGCGCGCAAAGCGCGAGACCACCGGGACCACGAACACGCATGATTTTCCGACCGCGGCAGCGGTCGCGGAGGGAATTCACGCCGCTTGGTATTTGATCCGCGACCCGCTCCGGGGTCGGTGCCTTACGGCGGGACGTTGACCGGTGGTCTCGCGCTTCGCGCGCGACCACCGGCTACCCTCCGTGTCGCCATCCGGCGACGAGTCCCGCCCTACGTCCCGTGTCGGTTACCAGCCGGCATCTTCGACCATACTCATTGCCAGGAATGCTTCTGATCCCCGCCCGCTTTTTCGCAGCAGATTGAATTCTTCCGGAGGCTCTTTGCGCTCATTGCTGACCGTTGTCATTCTTCTCCTTGTCGCGTTTCCCATCTTCGCTCAGGCCCCGCCGCAGATCGCGATCGCGCCGCCTCCTGCGGCTTCCGTTTCGCCGCCTGATCCGGCTGCTGATGCGCTTGCGAAGCGGACCATTCAGGCGCAGGGCGGAGCGGCCTGGGACAAAGCGCGCTTCTTGTCGTTCACATTCGTCGTCGAGCGCAATGGACAGACAGCCGCGTCATTTCCGCAGCAGTGGGATCGTATGACGGGCGACTATCGCGTCAGCGGCGTCGATCCGAAAGGTGTTCCCTTCACCGTCGTCCTGAACACGAAAACGAAGACCGGCCGCGCGTGGCAGAAGGACGTTGAAGTTAAGGACCTGGCGGCGTTGAAAGAGTTGCTCGCCCTCGGCTACCGCCGCTACAACAACGACCTCTACTGGCTGCTGATGCCGTTGAAGATGCTCGATCCCGGCGTGCATCGCAGCACCCCGGGTGAGCGTACGGACGCTGCCGGGCACAAGTGGGACGTCGTCCGTTTGACGTTCGATCCCAATCTCGAGATCACGTACATCGTCTGGGCCTGGATCAACCGCGAGAGCGGCCTCGTCGACGAATGGGACATGAAGGCGCCCGGCGCGCCGGCGACCGATCCGCCCGTGGAGGTGTTCTTTCACGACTTCAAACGCGTGTCGGGCGTGCTGATCTCGATGCGGCGCGAAGTGAGGGGGAAGAATCAGACCGTCCGTTTCGACGATCTGCAGATTCTGCCGGAGACGCCGAAGGGCGCGTTCGACGTGAAGTGAGAGACGCGGAGGACGCCCTCCGCGTCTGCCCAAGCTCTACTGGTCGATCGTGATATTGTTGGTCACGCTCTTTACGCCGTTGACCTTCGCGGCGTCGTCGTACGCTTTCTGACGGTCGGCAGCGCTTCCGTGTCCGGTGAGCGTCACCATTCCTTCGTGCACGTCGATGTGCAGACCGGTGATGTGGTCGCCCGCCAGGTTCTTGCGGATCTCCGTTTCAATGGCGGTGTTGTCGAGCGGAGCCGGGGTCATCCGGTTCATGTTCGAACAGCCGATGGCAGAGACGAGCGCGGTCGAGAGTACGAGTGATGCAAGTGTTTTCTTCATTTACGTCAACCTCCGCGAGTGCGTTGAGCAATGAGTGTTCCAGCATCGACAAGCGTTGCTGTCGAGTCCGCCCGCGAAATTGCACTCCATCCTTCCTTAATAAACTCGGAGTGTGGTATTCTGCGCGCCGGTCCTCAAATCCATGTCTTCGTTCAAGGTTCGTCTGTTCGGCGAATTCTCGGCTGTCGACCACCGCGGCAACACGCTCGCGCTCGGCAGCAGGCACACCCATGCCGCTCTGGCCTGGATGGCCATGCATCTCGACGCGCCCGCGCCTCTGCGCGATTTCGCGGCGCTCTTCGGCGGCGACAACGCCGGCACGACCGCGCGCGACATTCGCTACGCGCTTCGCTTCACCGCGCCCGATGTGCTCATCGGCGCCGGGGAAACGCTGCGGTTCAATCCGCGCAGCGTTGAGGTCGATGTGGCGTGCTTCGATCAACTGGCGCCGAACGATTCGTTGAATGCGGTCCGCGCCGCGGCGGAGATTTATCGCGGCAACCTTCTCGATCACTTCGAGAGCGATCTCCCCGCCTTTGACGAATGGATCGCCGAACGCCGCCTTCATTACTGGCACGCCGCGCTCACCGTCCTCGGCAAGCTCCTGGCCGCGCAGATCAAAGCGGGCTGGTGGGAAAACGCCACCGACACCGCCGGACGGCTGCTGGCGCTTGACCCGACACAGGAAGTCGTTCATCGCGCGTTGATGCGCCTGCAACTCGAACAGGGACGTCCCGACTCGGCGCTGCGCCGCTACCAGGAATGCGCGGACATCCTCGAGCGGCAGTTCGACCGTCAGCCGAGCGCCGAGACCGAGCGGCTGCGTGAGGAGATCCTGGCGGCGCTCGAAAAAGCGCCCGCACCGCGTGATGCCTTTCACAAAGCGCTCGACGGCCCGGTGCTGATCCTTCTCGTCGAGGATGACGCCGTCTCCTCCGCGCTCGTCGAAGGATTCCTGACCGAGGCCGGATACGAAGTCGTCGCGACCGCGGACGGCGGGGACGCGCTCGTCGAACTGGCCCGCCGCGAATTCGATCTCATCGTCCTCGACGTCAACGTTCCTACGCTCAACGGCCTTCAGCTCTTCGAGATCATGATGAAGAAGGGGATGGACACGCCGGCCATCTTCATCACCGGAGTGGCCGGCGCTGAGGTTGAGGCGCGCAGCCTGGAGCTCGGCGCCGCTGGATTCTTGCGCAAGCCGATCCGCAAAGAAAATCTGCTGCCGCGCGTGCGGGCCATCCTGCAACGCCGGGAACGCGTACAGTCTCTCCGGTGAGCAACGATTTCAGCAATGACTTCATAAGTCGGGCCGAGGAGGGCGAGCGCCGGAAACGCCAGCGCGCGCGGGAGATCGCCGTCGTCGAGATCCCCACCTTCCGCGTGATCGGGTCGGTGCTGCTCTCGCTCGGCGTCTATCTCAACAATCGGTTTCTGCTGCATCTCGATTCGAATACCGGCTGGCTGCGCATCACCATCATCCTCGCGGCCTATTGCCTCGTCTCGTGGCCGCTCGTCGCGTTGCTGCACGAGCGCGTCAAGGCCGACCTCAGCCTCCTCTTTCTGGTAATCGACGTTCCGATCTGGACTCTGGCCATCTACTACTCCGGCGCGGAGCGAAGCTGGCTGTTTTTCATCCTCTTCCTGCGCGTGGCCGATCAGGCGCAAACCGGTTTCCGCCGCTCCTTCGGCTTCGTGATGTTCGGCACGTTCTGCTACGCATCGATGCTGATCTGGGTCATCAGCGTTGATGGCCGCGCCGTCCCTGACGCGATCGCGCTGGCGAAGATCGCGTTCGTGTTTGCGGGCGGTCTGTATGTCGCGCTGACCTCGCGCGGTGTCGAACTGCGGCGCGGCTATCTCGCGAATGCGATCCGCAAGTCGCGCGATCTCATCCGCAGATTGGAAACGCAGTCGGTTGATCTCGCGGCGGCGCGGCATCGTGCCGAAGAGGCCAGCGCGGCCAAGAGCGAGTTCCTCGCGAACATGTCGCACGAGATGCGCACGCCGCTGCACGGCATCATCGGCATGCTGCAGCTGGCCATCGATACCGAGACGTCGTCCGAGCGCGCCCGCCAGCTCGACATGGCGCGGCGCTCCGCCGAAACGCTCCTGGCGACGATCGGCGACATCCTCGATTTCTCGAAAATCGAAGCGCGGCGGCTGGAGCTGGAGCCGGTGTATTTCTCGATCCGGCAGCTCATCACCGACACACTGAAAACGCTCGGCATCACCGCGGCCGAGAAGGGACTCATGCTCGCCTTCGCCGTGTCGCCGGAGGTGCCGGACCGGCTCTGGGGCGACCCGCTGCGGATTCGGCAGATCATCGTCAACCTGGTCGGCAACGCGCTGAAATTCACGAATCGCGGCGAGGTCGTCGTCCGCGTTTCGTGCGAGGTGATGTCGGCAGATCACGTCACGATCGGATTCGAGGTGCGCGATACCGGCGTCGGCATCGATCCATCGCGGCGCCATCTGATCTTCGATCCGTTCGCGCAAGCCGACTCCTCCCACTCGCGCCGCTACGGCGGCTCCGGCCTCGGCCTGGCCATCGTCGCACGCCTGCTGGAGGCGATGGGCGGCATGGTGACGTTCGAAAGCGAGCAGGGGAAGGGGAGCACGTTCCGCTTCGTGCTGCCGATGCCGTGCGAGCCGGTCGGCGCGGCGCCGCCGCCCGAATGGGAGAGCGCGCTGGCCGGGATGCGCGTCCTGCTCATCGAGCCGAATGCGACGACGCGCGCAATCCTGGCCGAGACGCTGCGCATCCACGGGATGGTACCGGAGTCGTACGCGACGCTCGACGGCGCGTTGCAGCCGTCGATTCGCGCCGCGTACGCGTGCGTGGTCGCTGACGCGAATATCCTGGCGTCGACGCCGTGGATCCCGCCCGTGCCGGTGGTGCGCATCGCGTCGTCGCTCGCGCCGGCCTACCACGGCGGCGTGCTCGTGACGCGCCCCGTCGGCGAGCGCGAGTTGCTCGATGCAATCGGCGTCGCCTTCGGCGTCACCGAGCGAACGGTGACCTACACGCTGGAGCGCCGCCCCGAGGTTACGCGTCCGCTGCGCGTGCTGGCCGTCGATGACAACGTCGTCAATCAGGAGTTCGCCGCCGAGGCGCTGCGCAGGCTCGGTCACGTCGTGACGACGGCGGAAAGCGGCGCGGAAGCGCTCGACATTCTTTCGAAGCGCTCGTTCGACGTGATGCTGCTCGACATTCAGATGCCGGGACTGGATGGCCTCGAAGTGGCACGCCGTTTTCGCGGCATGGAACGCGGCACGCGTACGCCGCTCGTCGCCGTCACCGCGCACACGACGCGCGAAGACCGCGACCGCTGCATCGCCGCCGGCTTCGATGCCGTGCTGACGAAACCGGCCACGCAGTCGACGCTCGGCGCGATCATCCGCGAGGTTACCGGCACCGCGGCGCCGTCCACGATTCCCGCCGGGCCCGCGGACTCAATCCTCGATGCCGTCGGCGGCAACGTCCGCCTTCTCGCGCGCGTCCGCGAGGCATTCGCGACGCAGACGCCGCGGTTGATGGCATCACTCCACGATGCCATCGCCGCCCGCGACGGTGAAGCGCTCTTCCAGACTGCGCACACGCTCAAAGGCGCCATCAGCAACTTCGACGTCCCGCACGCAATCGAAGCGACCGCGCGCCTCGAGCGCGCCGGCAAAGCCGCGGATTTCGCGACAGCCGAGGAGCTGCTGCCCGAACTCGAATCCGCGATCCACCAGTTGGAGGAGAGGATCGAAGCGGCGTTGGGTTAGTCGCCGATGACGGTCAATGTTCCCGGCGCTACTTTCGGCAGGCGCTTCAGCAATTCAGGGACTAATCGTTCGAGGTCGGCAATATCGTTGCTTACGGCGCGCAGCAACACGAACGCCATTGTCCACACTGGAAGATTCTGCTGATGTTGCAGGCTCTTGTCCGTCGTGACGAATGCATCGAAGCTGCCTTCCGCTCGCCGAAGCAGATGACCATTCTTTAGTCCCGCAAAGCCGGCCTCCGCTACGGTCACCGCGTCGTGCGCACGAAGATGGCGCTTCAGGGCGCGTGGCACGCACTCATCGATGAGAATGCGCAACCAGGAGTTCCTTCGCCTCGTCCAGAGCAGCTACCGCTTGCGAATGCGAAACGGTCGGGAAATCGTCGAGAAAATCGCTGAGAGGATGTCCACCTCTGATGTAGTCGATGAGTGCCTGAAGGGGAACGCGAGTTCCAACGAAGACCGGCGTTCCGCCGAGGGTCTCGGGATCGATATGAATCACACTTTTGGGCTCACCCATGCCGCTCATTCTATCGCCGCCTTAACCAGCGCTTGCTGCTGTTCCTCGTGCCGGTGATGCGATCCCGTCGCGGGTGATGCGCTGATCGGGCGGCCGATGTAGCGCAGCGTGCGATTGCCGGTGAGGGAGGCCAGGCGTTCGCTCAGGAACGGCCATGCGCCCATGTTGCGTGGCTCGTCCTGGACCCAGACGATCTCCGCCGCATTCGGATGCTGCGCGATTGCGTCCGCGAGCATCTTCTGCGGGAACGGGTAGAACTGTTCGAGACGGATCAGCGGGATGTTCGCGTTCGCTTTTTCGCGCGCGGTGCGGAGGTCGTAGTAGACCTTGCCGCTGGTGAGGACGATGCGCTTCGCGCTCCCGGGATCGGACGCGGCATCGATCAGCACCGGCTCGAAGCGGCCATTGGTGAGCGAGTCGATCGACGACGTCGCCTGCGGATGGCGCAGCAGCGACTTCGGCGTCATCACGATCAGCGGTTTGCGCGGTTCGTTTTTCATCTGTCGCCGCAGCGCGTGGAAGTGCTGCGCGGGCGTCGTTGGGTAGACGACCTGCATGTTCCCCTCGGCGCACAGCGTCAGGAAGCGTTCCAGGCGCGCGGACGAATGCTCCGGACCCTGTCCTTCGTAGCCGTGCGGCAGGAGAAGAACGAGGCCGCTGTGCTGCCCCCATTTTTCTTCCGCCGACGAGATGAATTGATCGATGACGATCTGCGCGCCGTTGACGAAGTCGCCGAACTGCGCTTCCCACAACACCAGCGCGCAGGGGT
>DATART010000439.1:0-14205 GCA_036264035.1 Thermoanaerobaculia bacterium
GTGTACCGCTCGTTCTATTCATCGCGATGATCGTCGTCGTGATCGGGCTGACCATCATGCTCTGGTCGGCCGAGCGCGGTGAAAACCCCCAACTCAACGTCAAAAACGCCGGTGAGTTCTCGACTCTGCTGCCTTCGATCATCGGACTGACGCAATCGAGCCTCGATCCCGGCAACAAGATCGAGCTACTCGAAAATGGCGATCAGTTTTTCCCGCTCCTGCTGCGCGATATCGCCGCGGCGAAGGAGAGCGTCCATGTCGAGTCGTACATCTGGTGGAAGGGCGCCATCTGCAACCAGCTCGCGCACGCGCTTGCGGACAAAGCGAAGCAAGGCGTCGAGGTGCGGCTGCTGGTCGATGCATCGGGCGGCCACAAGATGGACAAAGAGCTGCGGAAGCTGATGCTCGACTCCGGTGTGAAGCTGGTGCGCTTCCACAGGATCTCGCTCGCCAACCTCGGCCGACTGAACAATCGCGACCATCGCAAGGAGACGATCATCGACGGCCGCATTGGCTACATCGGCGGATTTGGATTGGCCGAGGAGTGGACTGGGCACGGACAGGACAAGGATCACTGGCGCGATGCCGGACTGCGCGTGGAAGGTCCGATCGTGAATCGATTGCAGGGCGCGTTCAGCGAGAACTGGATCGAAGAAACGGGCGAGATCATGGCCGGCGAAAAGTACTTCCCGCATCTCGCCGCGGCAGGATCGACGCAAGCACATCTGGCGTACACGTCGCCGACGGGCGGCGTGTCGTCTGTGCAGGTGCTCTACTACCTCGCCATCAAGGGCGCGAAGCGCGAGATCATCATTCAGAACCCCTATCTGCTGCCGGACGATGACGCATTGCAGGCACTGGCCGAAGCGGTGAAGCGAGGCGTCGACGTGAAAGTGATGGTGCCGGCCACGACGTCGACCGACAGTCCGATCGTGCAGCACGCCAGCCATCATCGCTACGGATTACTGCTGAAGGCGGGCATCAGGATCTTCGAATACAAGAAGACGCTGCTGCATCAGAAAGTGATCATCATCGACGGGGCCTGGTCCTGCGTCGGCTCGACGAATTTCGATCGCCGCGCGCTCCAACTCAACGACGAGGTAAGCATGGGCGTCCTCGACGCCGGCCTCGCGTCGCAGCTCAAGAGCGTCTTCAACGACGACCTGAAGTTCTGCGAAGAGCGGCATTTCGACGAGTGGCAGCACCGCGGCCTCTGGCACAAAGCGGAGGATGGGCTGGCGTACCTGGCGAGCTCGCAATTGTGAGGCTGTCATCCCGGCTGTCATCCTAGCTGTCATCCAAGCTGTCATCCTGAGCCGCCGGAGCGACGTAGCGCGAAGCGCGTAGTCGCGGAGGACGGTCGAAGGATCTCAAGCTTCCCAAGCGCTGTTGAATCCCAGCGGGGTTCAACCGGAGTTGCGCACCTTGAGATCCTTCGCCGTCCTTCGCCGCTTCCGTGCTTCGCGCTCCACGGCTCCGGCGGTTCAGGATGACAATTTCACTCCTCGGTGACGTGCGTCTTCGCGATGCGATCGCCGATTCGGCTTTTTCCCGCTACGACGAAAATGACCTCGGCGAGATTCACCCCCGGCAGGATGAGGCTCATGTTGCGCGCCAGGCTGCGGAGATAGCAGCACGGACGCTCGTTTCTGGTGACGATGCGGAGTCCGAGGATTCGCTTGCCGAGGGAGCGGCCGCGCCAGCCATCGCGAAAGAGCATGGCCACGATGACGATGCCGAGGGCCGCGTACCAGACGTTTTGGATCACTCTGATCTCGCCGCCGATCCAGGCCAGCGTGTAACTCAGCAGCGCGGCGGGGAGCACGAGGAGGAGCGAGATCGAGAGGGCATCGACGAGAAACGCGGCGATGCGCAGAAGCGTGGTCTGGGACCCATCCGTGCTCATTCGAAACCCTTTATGCCCGTTTTCGTACCTTCCTGCTGCAAGGGACCTATGAACAGCCGGAATCGCATCATCTATTCGCTCGCATCGCTGCTTCTGGTGGCCGGTTGCGGCGCCGTCATGGAGCGCCGTACGGCGCACGTCGAGCGGCGCTGGCCAGCCGGCGCGATCCGCCGCATCGAGGTGCGCGAGCTCGACGGTGCGATCAATATCGAAGCCGGCGCCGCGGACGAGATCGCGATGGATGCGACCGTCCGAAGCAGCGTCGCTCCGAAACAAGGGCAGGAAAATCAGGGCTACTTCACGACGCAAGTGAGCGGCGACACGCTGATCATCGGACGTGAGAACGAGCATCGCCACTTCCATTTCTTCAGCTTCGGCAACGAGACGCGCATCGACTACGAGCTTCGCGTGCCGGCGACGGTGGCCCTCGACCTGCGCACCGTGAACGGACGCATCGCCACGCACGGCGTCGACGGGGAGATGCACGCGGTGACGGTTAACGGACGCGTGAACATCGATACGCCCGGATCGAGTGAGGTTGAAGCGCACACGGTGAACGGACGCATCGAAGCGCGTTTCGGCAAGTCGTTCCAGGGCGCGACGCTGAAGACCGTGAACGGCGGCGTGACCGCGGCGCTGCCTCTGAGCGCGTCGTTCACGGGCGACTTTTCGCAGGTCAACGGCGACATCGAAGCCGCCTTCCCGCTGAACATCCATTCGCATCCAGGCAGCCGCCGCGTCTCCGGCGAGGTGAACGGCGGACGCTACGAGCTCCGCATCACGACGGTGAACGGCGACATCAAGATCGATACGGCGACGACTCCGGCCACACCATCGGCGCCCGCGGCTCCGGCCGCGCCTCCCGCGCCGCCTGCGGCTCCGACTCCGATGTCCAGCACGTCCTGACTGGGAACGCGGGCGTCCCGCCCGCTCCTGGTACGTGGCTGGATCTTGCCAAGTACGGCGGGCGAGACGCCCGCGCTCCCAGGGCGGTAAACTCCATCCTCAATGACGAAGCGGATCGCGGCAGCCGCGTTCTTTGTGCTGGCCGCCATCGCCGCCGTCGCGCCGATCCGCAGCTACGACTATTTCTGGCACCTGACCACCGGCCGCTGGATCGTCGCGCATCACGCCATTCCGCGTTTCGATCCGCTGGCGCTCGCGAGCGCGCACGTCCCGTGGATCAACGGCGAGTGGCTGTATCAGATCGTGCTCTACGCGCTGCACGGAATCGGCGGCGACGGCGGGATTGCGATCCTGAGCGCGATGCTGGCCGCGGCGATTTTCGCGATCGGCGTTCTGATCACTTCGCAGGATGTGGGCGTGGCGCTGCTCATTGCCAGCGTCGCTTTCGCCGGCGGATATGACCGCCTCGGCGTTCGTCCCGCTGCCGCCGCGGCGCTCCTGATCGTGATCGCGATCGGCCTTCTCGGATCGCGGCTTCGCCTCGTCCCGCTGACGATCGCGTACGTCGTTCTCACGATCGTCTGGATCAACGTTCATCCATCCGCGCTGCTCGCGCCGCTGCTCGCGGCCAGCACGATCCTGGGGCCGCGCAAGCGACACGCGCTGATCCTCACTGCGGCCTGCGCGATCGCGTTGCTCGTCAATCCGTACGGCTGGAACGCGATCCTCGCGCCGCTGCGGCTGACGTCCGAGATTCACAGCGGCGCATTCGTGAACGCGGAGTGGCTTCCGTCGACCTTCGCGTTCTTTCCGCTGCTTTACATCACCATCGCCGCGGTCGTTTTGCTTTTCCTTGGCACGCGCGAGAAGCGGGCGAACGCGTGGCGCTTCGTAATCTTCGCGCTGTTCGCCGCGCTGGCGATCCGCTACGTGCGCAATCAGGGACTCTACTTCGCGGCGCTGCCGCTGCTCGTGCCGCCGATCGGCAACTTCTCGCGGCGCGTGTCGAACGTCATCGCGGCGTGCGCTCTTATCCCACTGGCGTGGGCGTTCCAACACGATGTCCATCGTCCGCGCGTCGACGACGAACGATTTCCGATCCGCGCGGTTGCGGCGCTGAAGTCGTACAACCTGCCGGGCAACATCTACAACGTCGATCAGTTCGGCGGACTTATCGAGTGGACGTTCTATCCCGAGCGGCGAGCGCTCACCGATGGCCGCAACGAACTGTTCCGCGATTTCATCGAAGCCGATGCGGTGGCGCGCCGCGACAGCCGCGCGTGGCACGCCATGATCGCCAAGTACGGCCTTGTGCTTGCGGTCGATGAATACCAGAGCGAGAAGATCGAAGTGGTCGACGTCGCCAGCGGCGAACGGCAGGCGCTGCCCGCGTCGCTTGTTCGCTACCGGCGGCGCGATTGGGCGTTAATCGCCTTCGACGACGCGGCGATGATTTTCGCGCGCCGTGATGCGTTTCCGCCGTCGCGTCTCGACGCTATCGAGTATCGCTTCCTCGTGCCGGACGATCCGGGCATCGCTTACCGCAACGCTGAGTTCCGCGACCTGGCGCGCAAGGAGATCGCCCGCGCGAAGGCGCAGTTAGGCGACATCAGGGTTGTGCGGGAGTTGGAAGCGGGAGCGGCAGCTAACTAATTGACGACGTCGCAGCAGTCGTCGTCGAGCGCCTGCTCATGCGGCCAGCGGCTGGCCAGGAGGCGCTCGAAGTAGGGACGGACGATCCGTTCGTAACGTTGCTCGAAGCCGGGATGCAATTCGAGGATCGCCTTGCGCGCGCAACGGACCAGGCAGCGCGCTTCATGATGCGAGACGGTCGCGTCGGTACCGACGAGGTTGAGCGTGAGCTCAACGATCATGCGAATACGGCGGAGGCGCCGCCGCTCGAAAATCGGCGAGCGGACTTCCATCGTCGAATCCATTGCGTATCTGCCCATGCTCAGTTACCGCGATCAAACGGGGAGGTTGGGCATTGCATTCCTCACTTTTGCGCGCGGGTGTCGGGTGCCGGCTGTCGGGTGTCGAGAACGCTTGACGCCCGAAATAATCGTCCGCGCAAGCCGGCATTTGCGGCAGTCCAGTTGACTCAGCCGAAGGCGACTAACGCTGCGGGCCGTGCCCGCTCAAGCGTATTCGTGGTCGGGTTCGGACCAGATCTCTTCGGCGATCGTTGCGTCGACCTGCGACCCGTAAAACTTGATCGCGGCGCGGCCGACCGCGCGGACCGACACATAGTTCAGCGCGCCGCCTGCGGCGACGCCGACGAACGGGACAGCTTTCGTCAGACGGTCGCGGAAAAAGTTCGTGCCGAGCTTTTCCGCGATCCGGCCGCCTTCGACGGTGGCCGACTCAAGCATCGTGGCGATGCCTTGCTTGCCGATGCCGACGCCCGACGCGTAGGCCAGGCACGACATCGCCTCGGCGAACCGCTCGCGCTGCGACGGCTCGTGGCCATAAACGGTGGCGATGCCGAGAATCAGGCGGAACTGCTGGAAGACGAGGAAGGCCAGCTCCGCGCCGAGGGAACCGATCGCAATGAGGCCGCTGGGGAGGCCGGAGACCGCGCCGGCAGCCGCGCAACGGAGAGCGGCGCGGCGCACCAGCATGCGGGCGTGCGCATCGGAGTGAAAGTCCGGCTCGCTCTCTTTGAGGGCGGCCACGTCGCGGCGGATCTTCTCGGTATCGATCTCTTCGAAGAGAGATCGGAAGACCTCTTCGAGCATCACGTCAGCGCGCTGCTTGAACTCCTGGACTTTCCCCATCGGATTCTTCAGTCGGAGCTCTTCGACTCCGTTTTGATTGATGGTGCTTTGGTTTCTGTTTTCGTTTCAGACTTGGTTTCTGATTTTGATTCCGTCTTCGTTTCGCTCTTCGATTCGGACGGCTTGCCGTCGCCAGAGGATGACTCGCTCTTCGTTTCCGATGATCCCGCTTTCGTTTCCGCCTTCGACGCCGCGCTGGCGTAGTCGGTCTTGTAGAAGCCGGAGCCTTTGAACTGGATGGCCGGCGCCGACATCAACTTTCGCACCTCGCCGCCGCACTTGTCGCACACCGCGTATGGAGGGTCGGTAAATTTCTGGATGACCTCCGTGCGGTCGTTGCACTTCGTACACTGATACTCGTAAATGGGCATGCGGCGATAGGAACGAAGGGGCTGACGGCGCGATTCCGAGCTGTCATTCAGAGCCGTAGGACGGCGAAGAATCCCCGGCTGATAACCGGGTGGGGTGGTGGTGCGGCGTGTCTTGGCCCTTGGGTTACCAGCCGGGGATTCCTCGCCGCGCTCTGCCCGATCGGGGGCGCCGCCGGCTCGGAATAACAGCCTACTGCTTCATCAACGGCGCGATTGGGTTACCAGCCCGGGATTCCTCGCCGCGCTCTGCCCCATCCGGGGCGTCGCCGGCTCGGAATGACAGGCTACTGCCTCATCAACGGTGCGATCTTCGCCTGCGAATTCTCTTCGGCGGCGAAGAGCACGCCGTCGCGGAAATAGACGCCCGCGACGCCGCCGCCCGTCCTGCGGTAGTACCACGACTCGATCGTCGAGTCGGGGCGGTCGTTGCGGATCTGCCAGCCGGGAATCGGCTTGCCGAGGAGGCGGGCAACGTCGCGCTGTGACATGCCTTTTTCGAGCGAGATCAGCTTCTCGTGCGACACGGCCAGGTGATCGACCGAATCGGAGAGACCTTTGAGAGCCGCCTCGTTTTTCGGATCGTGCGTCAGCACCGCGCGATAGATGCGGATCGCGTCCTGATGACGGCCCACCACCGCAAGCTCGTGGGCGAAATCGAGCTGGATGTGCTGGTAGACCTCGCGTGCGCGGCTATGCGTCGGGTGTTTCGCGACAAAGGCTCCGAGCGTGTCGGCGTAGGCCTGCTTCGCATGCACCGGCGCGTTCGGCGCCGTCGCGGCCTGCTTGTGGCGAAGGACGTGAAGCCATTCCGAGGAGTTGTCGGAGACGTCGGAAGAATTGCCGCCGCACGAGGCGGCAGCGACCGCGAGGAGAATGAGGAACCGGCGCATTGGCTACAAAAGTAGCACAGCTTCTCTGCGCTATAATCGCGCGCCCGGTTGAGAGCGGGTTACAACCTACAGGAGTCGGAGGACTTATGGCCGTGAGGGGCGACGAAGTCGCGGGCTCGATCGAAGCACATGTCCGCGATGCGATGGAGAAATTGGTGGGCGAGATTCGCTCCTCCATCGAAGACGTCCGCGAGGTCGTGGACTCGCAGCTCAAGGCCGCCCTGCAGAGCGTTCAGGCCGACGTCAACGCCGTCTCTTTCCTCCCGCACATCCAGAAGTCCCTCGGCGATTTCGAGGAGAGCATCACCGCTTCGATTCCGCCGCCACCACCGCCCGCGGCGAAAGGCGGCGATGTGTCGCACGTCAAACAGGCGATCCAGGCCGTCGAGCGCGGAAAGTCGCAAGTGGACATCCTCAACGCGCTGCTCGATCAATGTCTGACGTTCGGCTCCCGCGCGGCTCTGCTTATCCTGCGCGGCGAAACGTTCAGCGGCTGGAAGGGCGTCGGCTTTACCGCGGCGGGTGGGAATGATGAGCAGGTCAAGCGCTTCAACGCCGCGCCGGGCCTGATCCCCGAACTCGACCGAGTCCTGCGCAACGAGCAGGTGGTCACCTGGAACGGCGCCAACCTCTCCACGCGCCTCGGCGTCCCGGAGTCAGAGCGCGCGATCCTCGTGCCGATGGTGATCAAGGACAAGATCGCCGCGGCCGTCTACGTCGATGCGATCGAGGCTGACGCCGCGAAGCTCGATCCGTCCTCGCTCGAGCTGCTCGTCTTCACGACCGGCCTGCTCATCGATACTGCTGCGAGCCGGAAGAAGACGCCGTCGCCGAGTTTGAACGACGCCGAATCGGTGACGGCGCCGCAGCCAGCCGCTGTCCCCGAGCGGCCGCCCGCACCGGCGCCGCGTCCCACGCCTCCGCCCGCGCCGCCCGTCCGTCCGTCGCCACCGGTTGCCGACGAATCCGCGGATACAACCGTCGCGGTTTCCGCCGCGCAGTTGCGGGAGATGATGGCGCCCCCTTCCGCCAGGCCGGCGTTCACGATGCCGGAGACCGACTTCGCGGCGCCATCGTCTCCGACGCCGTCCGCGTCGTCGTTCATGACCACCGCGCTGCCTGCGATTGAATTGCCACATCCCCCGCCGCCTCCACCGCCGCCCGCCGCTCCGGTTCACGAGCGGGAAGAGCGCGCCAGCACGCAGTACATCCCGCCGCCGAGTCTCGCCACCCGCGGCGGGACGCCACTGAGTGGCGGCCGCCCCAGCGATGATGATTCGAAGCGTCACGACGAAGCTCGCCGTTTCGCGCGTCTCCTCGTCTCCGAGATCAAGCTTTACAACGAGCCGAAAGTCGACCTCGGACGCCGCAACAAGGATCTCTACGAACGCCTCAAAGAGGATATCGACCGCAGCCGTCAGATGTACGACGAGCGCATCGCCGAAGACGTCCGCAAGGTATCGAACTACTTCTACGACGAACTGGTGCGAATCCTAGCCGACGGCCAAGCCGACGCGCTTGGACTGTAATCAGCGCACGCCGATCCGCGCTATGCCCGGTACAGCGCCGCGCCCCAATGCAGGCCGGAACCTAGCGCGGTAAAGCAGACCAGCATCCCGGGTTGGATGCGGCCGTCGGCGACGCACTCGTGATACAGGATCGGCAGCGTGCCGGCGGTGGTGTTGCCATAGCGTTCGATGTTGTGCGGCACGCGATCGGCGCCGAGGCCGAGCTGTTTGGCGACGCCTTCCACGATGCGCAGGAAGGCCGAGCTGTTTGGCGACGCCTTCCACGATGCGCAGGTTGGCCTGGTGGATCAGCAGCACGTCGATGTCCGAAACGCTGACGCCGGACGCCGCGCAGACCTCGCGCACCGACTCCGGCATCTTCGACAGCGCTTGGCGGAACACTTCACGCCCGTCCATGTCCGGGATGATGTCGCCCTCATCGATCTGCTTGTGCGTGACGAACGGACGCAGCCGGAAGCCGATGCCGCGCGTGTAGAGCGCTTCGATGTTCGAGCCGTTCGTGTAGAGCTTTGAGGCCAGGAATCCGCGGCCGTTGTCGTCCATCGCCTCGACGACGACGGCTCCCGCACCGTCGCCGAAGAGCACGACACGATCGCGGATTTTCGTGTTGGCCTCGCGCTCCTCGGCGGTGACTTCGCGGTCTTCCAATCCGATGGTCGTGTCCCATCCGTTCTGCCACGGCATGAACGGCGTATGCACGTCGCCGCCGATCAGCAGAATGCGCGCGTACTTGCCGCTGCGGATCAGTGAGTCCGCGAGATCGAGTCCGTAGAGGAATCCCGAACACTGCTGGCGGATGTCGAACGCCGGAAGCGACTCGCGGAAGCCCATCTTTGCCTGAACGACCGGACCATTGCCGGGAAAGAAGTGGTCGGGCGTCATCGTGGCGAAGATCAACGCGTCGATGTCAGCGTGCGTCCGGCCCGCGGCATTCATTGCGGCCGCGGCGGCTGTCATGCCGAGGTCCGAGGAGGACTGGCCGGGATCGGCGTAATGGCGCTGCCTGATGCCGCTGCGCGTTTGGATCCACTCGTCGCTCGTGTCCATGATGCGCGCGAGCTTTTCGTTCGGAACGACGTTCTTCGGGATGCCGATCCCGCTGCCGGTGATGACGCTTTTCATGGATGCCGGAGCATACACGGCTCGGTGCTTGCTTCTCCCAAACGTAATCGGAGGTTCACATGAAACGACTGACCACATTGGCGCTCGTTCTCCTCGCGTTCGCGTGCATGCAGAAGCAGCCCGACGGAACGTATCGCATCACGAACGACACCTCGAACGCCGCGAAGAAGGCGCATGACAACGCCGCGAAATCGGGCGATCAGATCAAGAAGGCCACCGACGATCTCGGCAAATCCGACGCGGTGCAGAAGATGAAAAACGGATCGGTGGAGCTCGGCCGCGGCGTCAAGGAAGGCCTCGGCCAGGTCGCGCAGAAAGCGGGCGCGGGACTGCAGAAGGTGGGGAAGAAAGCCGAAGAGGATGTGAAGAAGACGGATACAACGCGGCACTGATAGAAGATGTCATCCAGAGCCGCCGTAGCGACGTAGGCGCGAAGCGCTGGAGTCGCGAAGGACGGCGAAGGATCCCCGGCTGGTAACCGCGGACGGGTGGTGGTTTGTCAGCGTCCCGCCGCCGCCCGTTGTTAGCAGCCGGGTATCCTTCACCGTCCTTCGCCGTTCAGCGCTTCGCGCTCCACGGCTCCGGCGGTTCAGGATGACAAACGAGCAATACGCTCCGCCCCTCCTTGTTCTATCCTTCCAATCCGATGGAAGCGAAGCCGGAACAGTTTGATGAACCGCAGCCGTGGACAGTGGACGATTCGTCGTCGCTGTACATGATCGATCGCTGGGGGACCGGCTACTTCGACGTCAATCCGAATGGCGATCTGACGGTTGCGCCCTTGCAGGAAGGCGGCATCGCCGTTCCGATCATCGATGCGCTTCGCGAGGCGCAGGCACTCAATCTCAACGCTCCGCTGCTGATCCGGTTTCAGGATTTGCTGCGGCATCGCGTGGAGACGCTCAACTCCGCATTCAACGACGCCATCGCCGAGCACAAATACCGCGGGAGCTACCGCGGCGTGTTTCCGATCAAGGTCAACCAGCTTCGCGAAGTCGTCGAAGAGATCCTCGACGCCGGCCGTCCGTTCAACTACGGACTCGAAGTCGGATCGAAACCGGAGATGTTCGCCGGGCTGGCCATTCACAACGATCCCGAGGCGCTGCTGGTGTGCAACGGGTACAAAGACAGCGCTTTCATTCGGATGGCGCTCCTCGGCCGCAAGCTGGGGAAGAAAGTCATCCTGATCGCCGAGAAGCTTTCCGAAGTCCGCACGATCACGAAGATCGCCGCGGAGATGAATGTCGAGCCGTGGATCGGGATGCGCGTCCGGCTGCTTTCAAAAGGGAAAGGGAAGTGGGCGACCTCGGGCGGCGAGCACGCGAAGTTCGGCCTGTCGACAGCCGAAATTCTCGAAGCGATCGAGATCCTGCGCGAGGCGAAGATGGAGTCGGCGTTCAAGCTGCTCCACTTCCACATCGGTTCGCAGATTCCGGACATCCTCACCATCAAACGTGCAGTGCGCGAGGCGGCGATGTACTACGCCAAGCTGCACAAGCTCGGACATCCGCTCGAATACCTCGACGTCGGCGGCGGCCTGGCCATCGACTACGACGGCTCGCGTTCCGAGTTCCACTCCTCGATGAACTACACGCTCGAGGAGTACGCCAGCGACATCGTCTACAACATCATGGACGTCTGCGACGATGAGAGAGTGCCGCATCCGAACATCGTCTCGGAGTCGGGCCGTGCCATCGTCGCGCATCATTCCGTGCTGGTCGTGCAGGCCTTCGGCGCGATCGAGAAAACGCCGATCGAGCCTCGCACTGTAAGCGCGCGGGACCACAAGCTGACGCGCGAGATCCTGGAGATCGATCGCGACCTCAACGACGAAAACGTCAACGAGGCGTGGCACGATCTGCAGCAGATCAAGGAGCAGTCACAGCAGATGTTCGAGCTTGGCCTGCTGCCGCTCGACGTCAAAGCGCGCATCGAAACGCTGTATTGGGAGATAGCCGAGAAGTTGCAACACATCATCACGCACATGGATCCGGACGAAGTCCCCGAGGACCTGCGCACGCTCAACATCGAGCTGGCCGACCAGCACATCTGCAACTTCTCGGTCTTCCAATCGCTGCTTGATCACTGGGCGCTCGGTCAACTCTTCCCGATCGTTCCCATTCACCGGCTGAACGAACGGCCGCAGCTCGAGTCGACGCTGGTCGACATCACCTGCGACTCCGACGGCAAGGTCTCGAAGTACATCGACCGCAATGACGTCCGCGAAACGCTTCCTCTCCACGAGCTTCGCGACGGCGCCCCCTACTACCTCGGCATCTTCCTTACGGGCGCCTACCAGGACATCATGGGCGACATCCACAATCTCTTCGGCCGCGTCAACGAGGTGCACGTCTTCCTCGACGACGACGAGGAGAGCGGCTTCTATATCGAGGAAGAGATTCCCGGGAACACCATCGGCGACGTGCTGGCGATGACGCAGTACGATCGCGGCGACCTGGAGAAGCGGATGAAGGCGCAGATCGACGCCGCCATCAAACAGGATATCGTCCGCCCGAACGAGGGGATGCGGCTGCTCCAGGAATTCGAGCGCGGCCTCAAGGATCAGACCTACCTCAGCATTGAATAACACCGGAATGGCTCTCTGCCCCGAGGGGTTAACTTCCGAAGAACAATCAACCAGACAGGAGATGCAGATGCGTGGAACATTCGCCCTCGCCGTGCTGGCGATCATGGCTGTGGCCGGCAACGCCTTCGCGCTCGGTGAAGCCCGGATGCAGGGAAAAATCACCGACGCCGCGACTCACAAGCCGATCCCCAACGTGGTCATCATCATCGACGCCGTTTCGGGTCACAACGTCCACAACGAGTTCAAGGCAGACAAGGACGGCGTCTATCGCTTCCTCATTCTCGACGGGACGCTCACCTACAAATTCACGTACAAGGCCGATGGGTATGCGCCGGTCGAGTACACGTTCAAGCCGACGCTTGGCGAGATCAATACGAAAGACGTGACGATGGCCCCGGGCTCGGCCGCCGGCTCGGTTGCCGCGGCTGCTCCGGCAACTGCAAAAGCGAACCCGGGCGTGGTCCTCTATAACGAAGGTGCCGCTCTGGCGAATGACGGCAAGGTCAGTGGAGCAATCGCCAAGTTTGAGGAAGCGGTCGCCCTCAAGCCCGATTTGACGGCTGGCTACGAGGCGCTCGCCAAGAAGTACCTTCAGATCAAGAACTACGACAAAGCCATCGACCGCGCCAACAAAGCGCTGGAGATCGACACCGACAACCAGGACATGTTCGCCGTCCTCGCGGATTCATATACGGCCAAGGGCGACAAGACGAAGGCCGCGGAATACCGCAAGAAGCTGCCCGCTGACGCCACGGCGATGTTCAACGAAGCAGCGCGCCTGATCAACGCCGGCAAGGATGGCGAAGCCGAGCCGCTTCTCAAAAGCGCCATCGCCGCGAATGACAAGTTCGCACAGGCCTACTACGAGCTCGGCATGATCTATGTAAGAACCCAGAAGAACGCCGACGCCAAGACGTATCTGCAAAAGTACCTGGAGCTCGAACCGGCCGGCAAGGACGCCGCCACGGCGAAAGAGATGCTGAATTACGTGAAGTGAAACAACTTCACCAATTCGATGTGACAACCTGACGGGGGGCGGAAACGCTCCCCGTCCTGTTTTTGGAGAAGTGGATCATGCGTAAGGTTTTGATTTTCGCCGCACTCTTCGCCGCTGCATGCGCGACCAACTCGGACGCACCCGGGCCGGAGCCGGACATCAACATCTATCAAGTGTCTCGCGTCGCCGTCGGCACCGAGCACGACACCGGCCCCGTCTCGGCGCAATTCGCGGTCGAGGTGAAGAACAAGTTGACAGAGCCGCTGAGCCTGCGGCGCGTGGCCGTGCAGTCGATCGGCGGCGGCGCGTATACGTTGCGGCCGTACTCGCAGGCATTCAACGAAACGATCGCGCCGGGAGAGACGAAACGCGTCGCGTTCTGGGCCCCCGCATTCGTCAGCGTTGACACCGTCGGCGGCGCGAACGGTCCGGTGACGGTTCGCGCCGCGCTCGATTTCGAGGCCGGCGGGAAAAAGTTTCAGAAAGTCGAAGTCCAGAATGTCGGAACGATGGGAGATTGACGCCATGCGCACCACGATTGCTTTTTCCTTACTCTTGATCGCTGCGGCGTGCAGCAGCGGCAATCAAGTCTCTCAGAACGCCGCGCACATTCCGCTGCCGGAGATCACGATCATCGGCCGGACCGATCTGACGAACGTTCCAACGGTCGCTTCGAGTATCGAAGCCCACTTCGAGTTTCGGATCGTGAATCAGGCCGATGTTCCGATCACGCTTCGCCGCATCGACCTCGATAGTCTCGGCGGAGGCGGCATCGGGATCCAGGCCAGGAACCGTCCATTCAACATCGACATCGCGCCGCACTCGGTGCAATCCGCCGACTTCATGACCACCGCGTTCATCAACGATCCGAACAGCTTCGGCGGACGTTCGCCCGTTCAGATCCGCGCCGTCCTGCTCTTCAACTCGCCGCAAGGAAGTCTGTCGAAAGTCGTCCAGCAGCAGGTGCGCCCGGAAGGGTCGGATTAATGTGGCACCGACACTCATGTCTGTGCGGGTGAGGCTCGCGTCAGTTGGGGCAAAGAAGCCGCGCGTGTTTGATCCCAGCCTTACAAATTCAGGCGCGCTGCATTTAGCAAAAGCACAGACAAGAGTGTCTGTG
>DATART010000458.1:0-2503 GCA_036264035.1 Thermoanaerobaculia bacterium
CAGCTCTTTGCCGCTGCCGGCCATGCGCTGCATCTCCTGACCCTTCGGCCAGAGACGCGTGTCGATGGAGCGGATCGCTTTGTTGTATTGCTCGACCGTCTTCGCCAGCGCGTCGCCGATGCCGGCGATGATGTCCATGACCTTGACGAAGCGGTTGAACAACTCCACGCCCGCGTCGTGCATCTTCTTCGCGTTCTCCTCGGTACGTTCCGCTTTCCACCCCGCGGCGACGGCGCGCAGCAGCGGAAGGAGGACGGTCGGCGACGCGAGGTAGATTTTCTTTTCGACCGCGTATTCGAAGAGCATCGGGTCGGTGACGAGCGCGGCGGAGAGGAAGTGCTCGCCGGGAAGAAACATGACGGTGAAGTCGAGGCTCTCGCCGACGCTGGCCTGGTACTCCTTGCGGCTCAGCGCTTCGATGTGGCGGCGCAGCGTGCGCGCGTGCGCGGTGAGCGCCTCGCGTTTCCGCGCCTCGTCCGTCTCGTTCGCGGCAACGCTGTAATCGGTGAGGGGAACTTTCGCATCGACGGCGATGACGCGTTTGTTCGGGAGATGGATGACGACGTCCGGACGCAGCCTGCGCCCTTCCTCGGTCAGGAACGTCTGCTGCGCGTCGAAGTCGCACAGCTCGCTCATACCTGCCATCTCGATGCAGCGTTTCAGCGAGTTTTCACCCCATGAGCCGCGAACGGCCGGCGAGTCGAGGGCGTTCGCGAGCCGCGACGCTTCGCGCTGAGACAACTCCTGCGCGGCGAGCAAGGAGCGGATCTGCTCCTGCAATCCGCCGTACGCGGCGTTGCGCTGATGCTCGCTCTTCGTCAACTCGCCGGCGTAGCGATCGAGCATGTCGCGGAGCGGCTGGAGCATCGTGTCGATCTCCGCCTTCTTCGTGTCGAGCGACGCGACGATCTCCCCTTTCGAGCCGTCGAGATGGGCCTTGTTCAGTTCGAGGAAAGAGGAACTGATCGTGGCCAGCGTTTTCTGCGCGGTGGCGGCGAACGCTTCCTCCATCTGTTTGCGGGCGTCGCCGAGGAAGGCGGATTGTGTTTCGGCGGCGACGCGCGCTTGTGATTCCGCGTTTGCCAGGCGCCGTGCTTCGGCGGCGATGGCCTCACTGCGTTCGCGTTCCGCGCGCGCGAGATCGCGCTCCGCCAGCGCGCGCTGGATTACTCCCGTTTTTCTCGCGCTCGCAACCACCCACCCTACAATCGCGCCGATAAGCAGCGCGATTACGCTGAGAACAACCGTCATGACAGGCATGAACGGATGATGAGGTCTTGACCGCAGCCGGTCAAGCGTGTACGGCGGCGCCCCTCAGCACATCGATGATCTGGTCGACTTCACTCTCCGTATTGTAGAAATGTGGCGAGAAGCGGAGCATGCCTTCCCGCGGCGCGCAGACGACGCCGTTTTCCTCCAGCAGGCGATGCCATTTGAGCAGCGTCGTGTCGCCGGACGGCGGAATCGCGCCGACAATGCCGGAGCGGATCGGACGCGGCGTGGCGACGCGAAAGCCGATGTCGTCGAGCCGGCCCGCGAGCAATGCGGCGATGCGCGTGGTCTCTTCGCTGATATCGGCCATGCCGATTTCGAGCAGCAGATCGACGGCCGCACGCAGTCCGTAGATACCGGCCGAGTTCAACGATCCCGCCTCGAAGCGCCGCGCATCGGGCAGCAGGTCGATCGGGCAATCGATGAATTTTCCCTTGCGCTCGATGTTCGTCCAGCCGTTTTCGAGCACTTCCAGTTTGTCGCGATGCTCCGTCGCGACAAAGAAAATCGCCGCCCCCTCGGAGGCGCACATCCACTTATGACCATCGGCGGCGAGGAATGCGATCTTCGATCGCTTCACGTCGGTCGGCAGCACGCCAACCGACTGAATGGCGTCAACGCAGAAGAGGACGTTGCGCGCAGCACACAGCTCGCCGATGGCGTCGAGATCCGCCGCAAAGCCGTTATGAAACGCCACCGCCGAGACCGTAACGATACGCGTCCGATCGTCGATGCAGCGATCAACATCGTCGACGTTGAACGCACCGTCGCGGCTTTTCACCACACGCACGTCCACCCCGCGCCTGTCAAGTTTTCTCCATGGTGTGGAGTTGGATGGGAACTCGAGATCGGTGGTAACGACGTTGTCGCCGCTCTTCCATCGAAACCCCTCAGCGACAAACGACAGCCCCTCGGACGTGTTCTTCAGAATCGCGATTTCACCCGGTTCCGCGCCGATCAGCTTCGCCGCGGATGCGCGCAAACGCACGTATTCGGCGTACCACTCTTTCCAATGCAGCGCCCCGAAATCGCGCTGATCGCGGACGAAGTTTTCCATCGCCTCAGACGCCCGCGTCGACAGCGGTCCGACCGCGGCATGGTTGAAGTACGCAAGGTTCTTCGTGACCGGGAAGAGCTCGCGCAGCGAGGATTTGTCCATCGACGACGAGTTTACCTGTCAACCGCCCTGTCATTCCGAGCCGGCGGCGCCCCGGATGGGGCAGAGCGCGGC
>DATART010000471.1:0-2948 GCA_036264035.1 Thermoanaerobaculia bacterium
ATTGCAGCGAAGAGCGGCCGGCGCGCGGCCGTCCGCTATCTCGAAGGCGAGCTGGCGCGCGCGAATGCCGTGTCGCTTCGCTCGCGCATCAACAAGAACATCAACCTGCTGTCGCTGGAAGGAAAACCGGCTCCGGCGCTCGACACCGCGAACGTGATCGGCGCGCCCGCGCCATCACTCGTTTCGCTGCGCGGCAAACCGGTGCTGATGTTTTTCTTCGCCCAGGGCTGCTGCGATTGCAAAGCGCAGGCGCCATCGCTCACGCGCGTCTGGCAGAAATACAAATCGAGCGGCTTGGCTCTGGTCACCGCTACGCGCCTTTACGGATCGCTCGATGACAAGCCGGCTGCTCCCGCCGACGAAACGGCGAAGATCGAGAGCGTCTGGAAGGATCTCTACGGCGGTCTCGAAGGCGTTCCCGCGATCATCGACACGGAGACGATGGTCCGCTACGGCGTCTCGGCCACGCCGACGTTCGTCCTCCTCGACCGGAAAGGGATCGTGCGGCTGTACGCTCCGACGCGCCTCTCCGAGGCCGAGCTGTCGCGCCGAATCGACGAAGTGCTGGCGGAAGCGCCGTAGAATCAGCGGATGAATGAACGCGTTCGCGGCGCAGGCGGTACCAGCGGCGGCATCGGCATCTTCCTCATCGGCCTGGCGATGGCGGTGGCTGGCGGCTGGCTGCTCACGAACCAGGTCACGGTCACGTCGGGCTACTGGCAGTGGGGCGGCTACAACTCGTTCGGGCTGACGCTGATCCCGCTCATCGCCGGAATCGCCGTACTTTTCTTCAACGGCCGCTCGGTGATCGGATGGCTGCTCACGTTTACCGGCGCCGTCATCATCCTGGCCGGCATCATCACGAATCTGGAGATCTACTTCCGTCCGACGTCGCTCTTCAACACGCTGATGATGCTGGTGCTGCTAGCCGGCGGCATCGGGCTGGTGGCAAGGTCGCTGAAGGAGCGGTGAACGGGATGTGGGGAGTAGGAGGCGGGGTGTGGGAGAAGAATCATGTCTTCCCGTCATCCTCCCACTCCCTACACACCACTCCCTACGCCCCACTCCCCACTCCCCACCGTCATCCGCTAATTACCATCACCGTCAGATCGTCGTACTGCGCGACGCCCGCGGCGTGGTGCGTGGCGGCATCGGCGACCGCCGCGGCGACGGTGCGGGCGCAGATCGATCGCGGCAGCGAACGAAGAATGCCGTTCGTTCCGAAGTCGTCGCCGTTCGCGGACGGCGATTCGATGACACCGTCGCTGTAAAGCAGCAGCAGCTCGCCGGGATGCAGCGTCAGCGTCGTCGAGTGCCAGCGCGCGTTCGGAACGATTCCGACGACGGGCCCGGTCGAGTCGATCTCTTCGATGCTGCCGTCCGCGCGGACGATCATCGGCGGACAGTGGCCGCCGTTGACGAGCGTGATGCTCCCGTCGTCATCGAGCCAGCCGATGACGGCCGTTGCGAAACGGTTCGACGGCAGTAGCGGCTTCAGAAACATGTCGAGCCGCTTCATCGTCGTGGCCGGATCGCATCCCGCGCGTGCGCACGACGTGATGCGATGCTCCAGCTCCTCCTGGATCATCGCCATCACGATCGCCGCCGGCAGCCCTTTGCCCGCCACGTCACCGAGCGCGAACCAGAGGCGGTCGCCCGCCGCGTGCGTGAACCAGAAGTCGCCGGTGAAAGTCTTCGCCGGCAACGAGATGGCGTGAACGTCGTACCGAGGCTCCTCGGCAAGCAGCGCGCTCATGCCGCCACCGGCTGGCAGTGGCGGCACGGACGGTATCCGCTTTCGAGCGCGTCGTCGGCATCGCGGAAGGGCATGCGGTTTTTGTCCTGAATCCGTTTCGCATCGCGGCAGGTCGGGAAGCAGAAGATGTGCGTCGTTTTCGAGCCGATGTAGCGAACGTGCTCTTTCGCCAGCGCGTCGAGCTGATCGACATCAACACCCTCGCGCTCCAACAACGCACGCTTGGTGGCGCTGCCGAAAATGTAGTTGCCGATTCCGCCCGACGACGGCACGACGCGATGGCACGGCACGACAAACGGCACGACGTTCCGCGCGATGACGTTGGCTACGGCGCGGACGGCGCGCGGACGCCCGACCTGACGCGCCACCCAGGCGTACGTGCGAACTTCGCCCCGAGGAATGCGGGTAAGCGTCTGGAGGACGTCGTGCTCCAGATCATTCGCCGATTCGAGGTCGACCTTCGGCGAATCGACTCCCTCCCCTTCCACAGCGGCGATGACCTGGCGGCGCAGCGTCGCCGGAATCGTTCCCGGCTCCAGCACGCGTCCGTATTTCTTCGCGTACGGCTCGCGAATGTCATCGATCGATTTCGCGGACCGGATCATCCGAATGCGGTCCTTCGTGAACGCGACCCAAACGTCGCCGACGCGGTCGAACGAATCGGCGATGGCTTCCATGCATTCGTCCTTGCACGACACCGCCGGCACGAGCGCCAGCGACTTGACGGCATGTACGAGCTGCTCGACGTCGTCCTGCGACGCGTCGCAACTGCGGCAGGTGCGCAGATGCTCCTCGACCGCCGTCTTCTCGATCGGCGCAAGCTCCCGCGTGCGCAGCGCATCGATTCGCGTCAACACGTTTCTACATTGCATACGCCACCCCCTTGCTTTCCAGTGCATCCCTCAACAGCTTCAACGACCGGAACACCTTGCCCCGCAACGCGGCCTCGGATTGACCTACTGTCTTCGCGATCTCCGCGTACGACATCTCTTCCATGAACCGCAGCACGATCAGCTCGCGCGCGTCGACCGGCAGCAGGGCCATGGCCCGCCGCAGCAGCTCGACTTCTTCCTTCCGCTCCAGCTCCGACCCTTCCAGACTGACAAATGGTCCAAGCCGCCCGTCATCGAACGACTCCAGCGACTCTTCGAGCGCGCTCCGCTTCGACCGCCGCTTGTTCAGACAGAGGTTG
>DATART010000482.1:0-11717 GCA_036264035.1 Thermoanaerobaculia bacterium
GTCGTCCCGAGCCTCACCAGCACAGACAAGAGTGTCTGTGCCACATGGCTTCGCGATCGATTACAAGCTTACCGGCGGCGCCGGTGTGGCACAGACACTCTTGTCTGTGCTGGTGAGGCTTGGGACGGCTGAGCGCCACTACAATCGCCCCTGTGAAACCGTTGGCCATCACGCTCGGCGATCCGGCCGGGATCGGCGCGGAGATCGTGTTCAAGGCGCTGCGCGATCTCGACGTGCCCGCGCGCGTGTTCGGCAGCCGGGCGCTCGCCGATCCGCAGCGTGGTATCGACTTCGTCGACGTCGGTGGCGAAGGTCCGATCCGCTACGGTGTCATCGACGGCGCCTACGGCCGCATCGCGCTCGACTCGATCGATGCCGCGTTGCGCGCCATCGACGCCGGCGACTGTTCGGCGCTCGTCACTGCGCCGATTCACAAACAGGCCATCGCGCTGGCAGGATCGCCCTTCCCAGGGCACACGGAATTGCTCGCCGATCGCGCGGGACTGAAACGCTACGCGCACGATTACGCGATGTACTTCGATTCGCCGAAGTTGAAGTCATCGCTGCTCTCGGTGCATGTTTCGCTGAGCAACGCGATCTTGACGATTAACTACGACGACATCCTCGCTCTAGCTGTCTTAACGAATCGCGAATACGCACGCCTCTACGGTCGTCCACCGCGCATCGCCGTCGCGGGTGTGAATCCGCACGCCGGCGAAGGCGGTAAATTCGGCGATGAAGAACGCATCATCGAACGCGCCGTTGCCAAACTGCATGGAGAACTGACCATCAGCGGCCCGCACCCGGCCGACACGATCTTCCTCGCTGCATCTCGTGGACAATACGACGTCGTGCTGGCGATGTACCACGATCAGGCGCTGATCCCGATCAAGACGATGGCGTTCGAAGAGTCGGTGAACGTCACCATCGGACTGCCGTACCTGCGCGTTTCCGTCGATCACGGGACGGCGTTCGATATCGCGGGCCGCGGAATCGCGAACGCCGCGCCGATGCGCTACGCGATCGAGTGGGCCGCGGCGCACGCGGCGAGATTCGAATCATGAACCGCCGCACGGCCATTCTGGCGATCGTCATGCTGCTCGTTTTCGTCCTGCTGATGCTGAACCTGCAGAAGCAGCTTGTGAAGCTGCAGCAACAGCGCGGCGGTTCGACGCCGACGAGCACGAAGTGAAGAAGCACTGGCTCGCCGTCATCGTTCTGTTGCTTGTCGCAGGTGCATGGGGCGCGACGTTCACGATCGTAAAAAGCGTTCTCACGCGCATCCCGCCCGAGCCGTTCATCGTCCTGCGCTTCACGATCGCCGGCGTGGTGTTGCTGGTGATCGCCTTGACTTCGCGCCAGCTTCCCCGCTCCGCCCTCCGCCCCGGATTAATCCTCGGCGCGCTCGTTTTCAGCGGCTACTGGCTGCAGACACGAGGACTGAGGTCGATCTCACCGTCGCGGTCGGCGTTCCTGACCGGCTTGTACGTGGTCATGGTTCCCTTCTGCGACCGCCTGCTCTTTGCTCGACGCATCGCGCCGCGCGCGTGGATCGGCTGTGTTCTCGCCGCCGCTGGAACAACGCTTCTGATCGGAGGCATCGACGCGCGCGCCGGCCTGGGCGACATCCTCACCATCACCTGCGCGGTCTGTTTCGCGCTGCACATGGTTCTCTCCGCGAAGTACAGTACCGGCACATCCGTGCTCGGCCTCGCCGCCGTGCAGGTGATGGTGGTCGGCCTGGCGGCGATCCCGCCTTCATTGTTTCTACCGCGTCCGCATCTCACGCCGTTCGTGATCGCCGTCGTCCTCTTCACCGCCATCGTGACGACCGCGTTGGCGTTCGTGGCGCTGATGTGGGGTCAATCGCGCGTGACGGCGACCGAGGCCGCGGTCATCCTCGCATTCGAACCGATGGCGGCGTCGATCACCTCGATCATCTTCCAGCACGAGCCGGTCACGATCGGCTTCATTGCCGGCGCATTGTTGATCCTCGGCGCGATGGTGATCTCACAATTGCCGAGCTCGCGACGTAGAATCAGCGAATGGACGCCAATCGGCTGATCAAATGGGTCATCGTCATCGCGCTTGTCATCGCCGCGTGGAAGTACGGCGTGCCTTGGATCAAGAAACAATTCGAGGGTCATCCGACCGCTGCGGCCGCGGATAATTCCTGTATCGCGGCGGCCCAGCGCGCGTCCGAGAGATGGGGCAGCGGACTGCACGGCTTCGCCAATCCTCCTTACGACCTTGAAGCGTGGGGCCGCTTTCGTAACGACGTCGAGGCGAAGATCAGCGAGGCCAATGCGGCGTGCCGCGAATCGTCGCAGTCATCCGACATGGCGCGCGACGCGATGCGCGATCTCGGGGCGTTGGTGGCCAGCATGGACAACGCCATCACCAGCGCATCGCCGCCGCCGGATGATGCGGTGCAGCGGCAGGAAGCGATCGATACAAAACTCGACACTGCCGCGGCGCTGGCGCGCGGCGGGAAGTAGCGTCAGACACCGATCTCTTCGGCCAGCGCGGCGATCTCGTCGCGCAGTGCCCCTCGGGTGCGCATGAGGCGGTCGAACGCGCTCCGGCGTGTGATACGCCACGTCAGCGCGCGCGTGCGGCCGATCACCTCATCGAGCTGTTCGAAGAATCGCAGCGCGACGTAGCCGAGGAGCGGCAGGAGGATCGCGGTGAGGATGCCGTACGCAGATCCGAAACGCCACCCGACGATCGCGCCGCAGATGAGGTACGTCAGCGGATAGAGCGTCAGTCCGCCCACGGCTTTGGTCGTGGCCACGAGCTCCTGCCCGCGCGTGAATTGCGTCGCGATGAAGCGGATCAAGCGGAACGTCGGGTAATGAACGGCGGCGCCTATGACGGCCAGAGGGAACGTGATCAGGAGCATGGCGATCGTTCGGATCGATCCGCGCACGCTCGGGCGCGGCAATGTTTCCGGCTGGAGATTCGCGTCACCCAGTTCCGATTCGAATCGCTCGAAGCGCGATTGCAACTGCGCGAGACGCTCAGGGTCGTGCTCGCGCAGGCGCGTGTAGCCGGCGATGAAGCGCCTGCGCATTTCGAGTTGCTCCGGCAGGGCGGAGCGGCCGAGGGACATGATCCGTTCCGCGCGTCCGATGAGATCGAGCGCCTCGCGCGAGTCGGCTTGCAGCGTCAGCGCAGCGAGCGCCGCTTCGACGCGGTCTGTGAGTGCCGCCACCGCGTCGCGCGGCGGTTCGCCGTTTTCATCGACGGGCGCTGGAACGACGTCGATGGCGTCGCCAAAGTAGAGCATCGCGTCGCTGCGGAAGCTGTGCTTGGCGGTGTAGAACACGGCGGTCGGCACGATGACGATGTCGGGACACTCCTCCGCACTGCATCCGAGTGCGATGCGGGCCGCGCCGGTCTTCAGCTCCTTCAACCGCGGCTCGCTATGCGTCGTCCCTTCCGGAAAAAGCGCGATCGCGCCGCCGCGCATCAGCAGAGCGCGCGCCGCCGCGAACATGTCGCGGTTCTGCGACGTCGAGTAGTTGTCCTGCGTGCGATAGACCGGAATCGAGTCGATGCCGCGCGCGAACCAGCCGATGAGCGGCATGCGGAACAGCGGCGCTTTCGCCAGAAACGAAACCGGCCGCGGCACAAAGCAGAGCAGGAACAGTGGATCGATCAAGCCGTTCGGATGATTCGCGGCGAAGATCACCGGCCCGCGCGGCACCGTCTCCCATCCGACGATTTTGATGCGGCGGAAGAAGGTCCGCGCGATCAGGCGAAGGATGGGCGTGATGAAGCGGCGCATGGTCATTCGGATCTGGGATTAGCAGGGTCAGATGCTGCATCTTGCCAAAGCACAGACAAGAGTGTCTGTGCCACATCAGCCCTGCCGAAGTCTACGGGTATCGTTACCGGCAGAGCCGGTGTGGCACAGACACTCTTGTCTGTGCCGGTGAGTCTCGGGAGAGCTGTCATCCTTTCGCTGCAGCAGACCACGCCGCGTACATCCAGATGCAGCCGGCGATCACGATCGCCAGCGGCACGAGCATGAACGCGCGTTCGAGAGAGTGGTAATGATCGGAGACAGCTCCAATGAGCGGCGGCGAGGGGATGTCGCCGACGACGTGCATTACCAGCACCGACAATCCGACCGCGGTGGCGCGCTCGCCCGGCTTGACCGCATTGATAATCGCGGAGTTCACCGGTCCCGTGCACATGAAGATGAACACCTCGGCGATCGCGATCGCAGGCAGATAGACGCTTCGATGCGGACTCGAAACGGCGATGAACGCCGCAGGCGCCGCGATCAGGGTGGCGATTCCCGACACCCAGAGGTAAGACTGTTTCGATCGCCGCAGAAAAAAATCGCCGAGCCAGCCGCCGGCGAATGTCCCGACGAATCCTGTCACGAGCGCGATCGTGCCGAATGTCACCGTCGCTTCGATGCGCGGCATACCGCGCACCCGTTCGAGGAACGCCGGCATCCAGTATCCGAGTCCGCCGAGCGCGAAGGTGTACGCGCCGTAGCCGAGCGCGGTGAGAATGAACGGCCGATTGCGAAAGAGATCGCGGTACGACTCGGTCCAATGCGCCGGCGCGCGATCTTCGCCGGCGGCGTCGTGCATTCCCCGCGGCGGATCTTTGACCAGCAGCACCAGCAACGACAGCAGCAAACCCGGCGCGCCGGCGATCCAGAATGCGGCGCGCCAGCCGAAGTGCTGATCGACCAGCCCGCCGAGGATGTAGCCGGCGGCCGAACCGATCGGGATGGCGCAGAAGAACACCGACAGCACCCGTCCGCGGCGCTCGATCGGAAACGAATCCGCGAGCAGCGCGGGCGCGATCGTCCCGTACGCCGCCTCGCCAACGCCGACGCCCGAGCGGGCGATGAACAGTGACGCGAATCCGCGCGCGAATCCCGCCAGCGACGTCGCCACGCTCCACACCGCCACGCCGAGCGCGATCAGCGGCGGACGTTTGCGGCGGTCGCCGAACGCGCCAAACAGCGGTGACGTCAACGTGTAGACGACGATGAAGCCGGTGCCGACGAGACCGAGCTGGGTATCCGAAAGATGCAGCTCCGATTTCTTGATCGACTCCACGACCGATGCGACCACCCAGCGGTCGAGATAGTTGAAGAGGTTGATGAGCGTGAGGATGGCCAGCGCGTAGCGGGCAGCGCGTCGCGCCGCGGGCGAGTCGATCTGCACGGACATTTTCAGAAGTGTAGCGCGCGAAACTCGCGGCGCGCCGGAACGTAATCAACGAGCGCGGGTATCATGCAGCTAATTCTTCCATCATGAAAAAAGTTCTCCCGTATCTGGCGTGCGTCCTCGGCATCGTCGTCCTGGCGGTGCTCATGCCGCGCTTCAACGCCGCGCAGCCGCAAGGCATCCGTCTGACGCGCAGCGACGCCGTTCCGATCGCGGATGCCCAGGCGCGACAGCTCGGCATTCCGGTCGATCAGTCGTGGACTGTGCTTTCGTGGGAGAACTCTCCGCTGCTCGACAAAGAGCTGGAACCAAAGCCGGAGCTGCGCCGCCGCGCCGCGGACGATCCTGTGCTCGGCCCGCGCCTCGGTGGATACAAGCGCATCTACTACCGCCGCGGTCTCGAGAAGAACACGCCGTACGGATACGTCGACGTCGATCAGAAAACGGGCGCCATCCTCATGGCGCGCAGGAACTTTCGTGCCGAGGAGACCGGCGCGCACCTCACCGAAGCGCAACTGCGGCCGCGAGCCGATGCCTTCGTCCATTCGCGCAATTTCCCCGGTGCGCCTTCCCCGCAATTCGAAGATGCCCGGCCGAGCGTAATGCGCTCCCGCACCGACTGGTCGTTCCGCTATCGCGTCAAGACCGCCTTCCCGATCGGCAACATCGTCCCGTACCTGTATGTCTACTTTGCCGGTGACCGTCTCTCGGGATGGGCGCTGATCGAGGAGTATGCCGACGGCAGTTTCTATCGCGGCGACAACGGAAGCGATATTGCCAATTTGCTCGTCCGTTTTGCCACCAACTACCTGCTCCTTCTGATCCTGCTGATCATTTTCCTTCGCAAATACCACGCGGGCGAAGTGGGAATCGGCACCGGCTCGATTCTCTTCGCGCTCACGCTCCTGATCTGCGTTGGAGTCGACTTGATGATGGGACCCTCCGCCACGGAGGGGAGCAGCCTGGGCAGCCTCGATGCGCAGTCGACCGCCGCGGCGCAGATGGCGTTCAAGTTTCTCCTTTTCGACTTGCCTTTGGCGGTGGTGGTCTTCTTCGCCTGGTCGGTCGGCGAGAGCTACACGCGCGAGCGATGGGGCGAATGGCTGGCCTCCTTCGACGCCATTCTGCGGCGCGATCCTCTCAATGCCACGGTGGGACGGTCCGTCTTCAACGGCGTCCTTTTCGCGCCGGCGATCGCCGCTGCTGCCTTCGTGACCGGCGCCATTCCGCTGGCGTTCCATCTCGCCCATCCGTCCATGGCCGTCGGGACGGAGATCTTCATCAGACTGGGCGGCCCGTTTCTTCTCATCCTCTTCGCGGCGATCGATGCCGTGATCTTCCCGATCATCACGCTGTTTCTCATGTCCTGGACAAATCGGCACCGCGTGCTTTGGATCGGAATGATCGCTTCCATCGCCGTCGGCGTGATCAGCTCCGTCTGCGACGTTCCGATCAGTCCTCTCCTTCCGCGGATGCTCTTCGGGTTCGGCGCCATTACCGCGATCGTTCTGATGCTGCGCCGTTTCGATCTGCTTTCGGCCGCGGTAGCGCTCTTCGGCGGGGCGTTGATCTCCATGACCGTGCCGCTGACGTCGGTGGCGCAGGGTCACATCCTCCGGCAGTTGATCCTCATCACCGCGCTGCCGCTCGCCGCGCTGCTCGTCTTCGCCATTGCCGCGATGATGACGAAGCGCGAGGTCGTCTACACCTACGAAGATCTCGCGCCGCACGTGAAACGGATCGTGGAGCGCGAGCGCGTCAAGGCGGAGATCGACGCGGCGAATCGCATTCAGGCGGCGCTGCTGCCGGTCGATGCGCCGGACGTCAACGGCGCCGAATTCGCGTCGCACTATCGCGCCGCCACCGAGATCGGCGGCGACTACTTCGACTTCCTCACCATGCCGTCGGGCGAGATCGGCATCGCGTTCGGCGACGTCTCCGGCCACGGTCTGACCAGCGGCATCGTCATGGCCATGGCCAAATCAGCATTGCTCGTGCAGGTCGGCTACGACGCATCGCCGCGAGCGGTGATGAACGTGCTGAACGACATCGTCATGCGCACCGCGCCAAAGCGAATCCTGATGACGTTCTTCTTCGGCCTGCTCGATCCGGGCAGCCAGACGCTTCGCTTCTCCTCGGCCGGCCATCTCGATCCGTACGTCTTCCGTGCTGCAACGAATCGTCTCGAGGCTCTCTCCTCGTGGGGCTTCCCCCTCGGCGTACGCCGCCGCGAGCCTTTCATGGAGCACAGCGTCGACTTCGAATCCGGCGACCGCCTCATTCTTTATAGCGACGGTCTGATCGAAGCGATCGACGACGACGGCGATCCGTACGGCTTCGACCGATTCGAGAAAACGATCCTCTCCTGCGGCCACATGCACGCCGAGGACATCAAGAAGACGCTGCTGAATTCGATCCGCAAGTTCACGCGGAATCGGCCGCCCGAGGACGACCAGACGCTGGTGGTGGTCAGCTTTGAGGAACAAGCGGCGGCGCGTGTGGCGATGTAATTTCTCAGCCGCCCCGAGATCACCAGCACCGACTGTGCTTTCGCAAGCTGCACCGTGTGACACTGCTAACGGTGAAATTGCCGGCCTCTGCATACTTCTGACGGAGGGAGACTAAAAGCATGTCATCAAAGGCTCGGAGTATGTCAACGTCCACTCAAAGTACGCCGATGTCGACTCAGAGTATGTCAACGTCGACTCGGAGCATGTCAACGTCGACTCAGAGTATGTCATCATTGACTCAGAATATGTCATCATTGACTCAAAACATGTCATTATTGGCTAAAAGTATGTCATTACTGACTCAAAGTATGTCATCATTGACGTAGAGTGATATCAACATCGACTCAAAGTATGTCAAAATTGACTCGAAGTATGTCATCATTGACTCAAAGTATGTCATCATTGACGTAGAGTGATATCAACTTCGACTCAAAGTATGCCAACATTGACTCGAAGTATGTCATCATTGGCTCAAAGTGTGTCAACGCTGTTTCGAAGTATGTTGATGTCGACTCAGAGTATGTCATCGTTGATTCAAAGTATGTCAATGTTGCCCCGAAGATATGTCATTTTCGACTCAAAGTATGTCAACGTAGCCTAAAACATCCCCTCCAACGACTGATCACCGGTCGTGAGTCTCCTTCCCGGTTCTTCCACTACAATCCGCGCCCCTATGGCCACCAACACCGAACCAAACAAGATCATCTACTCGATGGTCGGCGTCTCGAAGTTCCACGGCAAGAAGCAGGTCCTCAAGGACATCTACCTCTCCTATTTCTATGGCGCGAAGATCGGCGTCATCGGATTGAATGGATCGGGCAAGTCGTCGCTGCTGCGCATCCTGGCCGCGCAGGACAAAGACTTCCTCGGCGAGACCGTGCTCTCACCCGGGCACACCGTGGGATTCCTCGAACAAGAGCCGCAGCTCGATCCGAACAAAACGGTGCGGGAGATCGTCGAGCAGGGCGTGCAGCCGGTCATCGACCTGCTGAAAGAGTTCGACGAGATCAACAACGCCTTCGGCGATCCCGATGCCGACATGGACAAGCTGATGGATCGTCAGGGCAAGGTTCAGGACAAGCTCGACGCCGCAGGCGCCTGGGATCTCGATTCGAAACTCGAGATGGCCATGGACGCGCTGCGCTGTCCGCCCGGCGATACGCTCTGCGGCATCCTCTCCGGCGGCGAAAAGCGCCGCGTCGCGCTCTGCCGTCTGCTGCTGCAATCGCCGGACATTCTCCTGCTCGACGAGCCGACCAACCATCTCGACGCCGAGTCGGTCGAGTGGCTGGAGAAGCATCTGCAGCAGTATCCCGGCACGGTCATCGCCGTTACGCACGACCGCTACTTCCTCGACAACGTCGCCGGATGGATTCTCGAGCTCGACCGCGGCGCGGGCATCCCGTTCAAGGGCAACTACTCGTCGTGGCTGGAGCAGAAGCAGGCGCGCCTGCAGCAGGAAGAGAAGTCGGAATCGCAGCGGCAGAAGACGCTCGAGCGCGAGCTGGAGTGGATTCGCATGTCGCCGAAGGGGCGTCACGCGAAAGGCAAAGCGCGCATCACCTCGTACGAGAACCTGCTCAATCAGCAGACGCAGGAGAAGGTGCAGGATCTCGAAATCTACATCCCGCCGGGCCCGCGCCTCGGCAGCATCGTGGTCGAAGCGGACGATGTGCGCAAAGCGTTCGGCGACACGCTCCTCATCGATGACATGGAGTTCAAGCTGCCGCCCGGCGGAATCGTCGGCGTGATCGGACCCAACGGCGCGGGCAAGACCACGCTCTTCCGCATGATCCTCGGCCAGGAGCCGCCGGACGCCGGCACGATCCGCGTCGGCGAGACGGTGAAGCTCGGCTACATCGATCAGAACCGCACGCTCGATCCCGACAAAACGATCTTCGAAGAGATCACCGGCGGAACGGAGCTGGTGCTCCTCGGGCCGCGCGAGATTAATGCCCGCGCGTACGTGGCGCGCTTCAACTTCTCCGGCTCCGATCAGCAGAAGAAGGTGGGCATCCTTTCCGGCGGCGAGCGCAATCGCGTGCATCTCGCGAAAATGTTGAAGGAGGGATCGAACGTCCTGCTCCTCGACGAGCCGACCAACGATCTCGACGTCAACACCATGCGCGCGCTGGAAGAGGCGCTGGAGAACTTCGCCGGCTGCGCGATCGTCATCTCGCACGACCGCTGGTTCCTCGACCGCGTGGCCACGCACATCCTCGCCTTCGAGGGCGACAGCCGCGTGGTTTTCTTCGACGGCAACTACAGCGAGTACGAGGAAGACAAGCGCAAGCGCCTCGGTGCCGAAGCCGACCAGCCGCACCGGATTCGTTACCGGCAGATGACGCGGTAAGCCATTCGGCAAGGCTGCGCTTGCATCCGCAAGGCTCGGCGCGTAGGATGCGCGCTTTCCGGTGAAGAGAGCGTCAGGCGGCTGTCCATCCGCCGTCACATACAGATCAAGTTTGGTTGAAGGATCCGGGTGCGGTCGCGCGCATCCCGGCCCGGAAGCCGCCGATGCGGCGAACCGGTGCGGCTGTTCAAAACGTTGAATCGCGCGGCTTGCCAAAATCGGCGTTTCAAATCCTAAATCACGGCTGTTCAGTAGTTTGGAGTCCAAGGGTCTGTTTGCATAAATCGGTTCAGCACATGCAGTACGCAGCTCAGTTCAGTCCACACAGGTAACGTTTAACGAGGGGAATCAAGGAGGAACGATGAAGCTACAACGATTTACGATCTGTTTCTTCCTGCTGCTCCTGGTTGCAGCCGGCGCGTTTGCGCAGGGCACGACCGGGACGTTGACCGGCACGGTCACGCAAGCGGGAACCAACCTCCCGGGAGTGACGGTGACTGTATCGTCGCCGGCACTGCAGGGAACGCGTACGACGGTCACGAACGAGAACGGCGACTATAACTTCCCGACTCTTCCGCCGGGCAACTACAAAGTCACGTTCGCGTTGTCGGGTCTGACCGACGTCGTGAAGAACACGCAGGTGAACCTCCTCGAGACCAAGCGTGTTGACGTCGACATGAAGGTCACCGCTGTCAGCGAGGCCATCACCGTCACCGCCAATCAGGCCACCGTCATGGAGACGCCGCAGGTGGAGACGAACTACAAGCAGGCCACGGTCAACCGCCTGCCGATGAACCGGAACCCGACCGCGCAAGCGAACCTGACGCCCGGAGTGACTGGCGGCGTGAGCGGCCCAACCATCTCGGGTGCCATGTCGTACGACAACCTCTACCTCGTCAACGGCGCTGTCGTGAACGAGAACCTGCGCGGGCAGACGCACGCCCTCTACATTGAAGATGCGATCCAGGAAACGACCGTTCTCACAGGCGGCGTCTCGGCCGAATTCGGCCGCTTCACCGGCGGCGTTATTTCGTCGATCACCAAGTCGGGCGGCAACGAGTTCAGCGGCTCAGTCCGCGACTCACTCGACAACCCGAAGTGGACGGAGAAGAGCTTCTCCGCCCAGCCCGTACCGATCAACCACACCAACAACACCTACGAAGAGACACTCGGGGGGCGCATCATCCGGGATCGCCTGTGGTTCTTCGTTGCCGGCCGGCAGTCCAAGACTACCGGGTCGTCAACCCTCCGCGCACTTCCTCCAGGTCTTCCCAACCCCACGATTGCGGGCTACACGATCGCGACGAGCAACCCACGCCAGGAATACAAGCTCACCGCAAATATCACGCAGAAACACTCGCTCGTCGGCTCGTACCTCAACAACGATCTCAAATCCGACAAGAACTGCCAGATCGGCTGCCTCGATACCCGTTCCGTGAACACGAATGGTATCGAGAACCCGAACAACTTCAAGACGTTGCACTACAACGGCGTGATCACGAACAACTTTCTGATCGAAGGCGACTGGGCCAAGAAATACTTCGCGTTCGTCGGTTTCGGCGGCAACACACCGGCCCATCAGGCGAACCCCACTGCGGCATATCTCGCCGAAGGCACTCCCATCCTCGAAGTCGTAAACACGGGCGGCGGCGCAAC
>DATART010000496.1:0-4879 GCA_036264035.1 Thermoanaerobaculia bacterium
CCCCACTCCCCACCCCCCACTCCCAATTCCGCGACAAGGTTGTACGTACTCGCCGTATCGCGAAAGCCGCGTTTCGTGAAGAAGTCGATCGCCGGCGTGTCGGTCATGACGACGCCGGGCGTGAAGTAGTTGCCCGCTTCCGCGGCGACGATGCGTGCGCCGCGCGATACCGCGTCGCGAAGCAGCGCGCTTCCGATGCCGCGCCAGCGCTGGTCGCGATCGACCGCGAGGATGCGCAGCGACTTTCCGCACGTCACCGCGACGCCGGTGAAATCGCCGAAGACGCTGACGTTCGGCTCGCCACTGACTCCCGCGCCGAAGCACTTCTCCTCGGCGACCGCGGCAAGATCGTACGGCGCGTCGTTCGCGTTTGCGAACAGCGCGGCGATGCGCGGAAGATCGGCGCGTGTGGCGAGGCGGATCACGGCGATGGATTACACCACGAGGTGTAGCATCCGCACTTCAGGAGACAACATGCGACCTTTTGCAGCAGCGATTCTTCTTGCTTGTGCGGGCAGCGCTGCCGCCGCCGATTGCCCCTCGTTCGAATACGGCCATGCTGCCGAGATCAAGGGCGTGCATAAAGTCTTCATCAATGTCGGTCCGGAAATCACGATGCGGAACGAGCTTGCCGAACAGCTGGAGCGGGAGCTGCCGGGGGTCAAAGTCACCGATCACGCCAGCGATGCCGAGGCCGTGATCGCTATCGTTCCCGACACCGATCCCGACATCACGCATTTTATCGTTTACCGTCCGCTGACCGCGGGCACAGGGCGGCTCCTCTTCGAACTGAAGGCGACGCCGTCGCACGTGCACTCATACAAGCCTCACATGCGATTTGCGCGGATGTTCGTGGAGGAGTACCGGAAAGCGAACGCGGCGCCCTGAGGATTACGCGGTGACGCCGATTCGTTGCGGCGTCGCATGAAGCGCGCACTCGTCCTTCTCCTCCTCGTCGCGGCCGGATGCCGCAAGCACGAAACGCCGGTGCCTGAAGTCATCGGAACACCGCCGCAGATGCCGCCGATGCAGATGGCGTCGTCGCAGCAGCCGATTCCTGACCGGAACGCGCCGGTGTTGACGGCCGCGCAGCTCACGAATCCCGCCGCCGCGACCATCTATGCCGAGGCCGCGCAGATCACCGATCGGTTGTCGAAGATGTACTGCTACTGCCAATGCCATGAGCAGGAAGGGCATGTCAGCCTGTTGACCTGCTTCCAGACCAATCACGCCGAGGAGTGCGGAATCTGTCTGCGCGAAGCGGATCAGGCGTATCGCGACTGGAAGGACGGCAAACCGGTGCATGCATCGCAGCATGCTGCGGACGTTGCGTTCCATCGCGGATCGCCGCCGCCGAGTTTGCCGGAGTAAGGACAGCTCCTCGGCCCACCTTTCGCAATAGCAGCCGTCCATGAACGACGTCGTTCGCTGCCCCAACTGCGGACAGGCCAACCGGTTGCCATCGGATCCGAGTAAGAAAGCCGTCTGCGGCAAGTGCAAGACGCCGTTGACCGGCAGCCATCCGATTGACCTCACCGACGCGAATTTCGCCGACACGATCCGCAACGGCTCTTTCCTCGTCGACTTCTGGGCGGCGTGGTGCGGGCCGTGCCGGATGATTGCGCCGGTGATCGAGGAGATGGCGGCCTCGCGCACTGACGTCCGCTTCGCGAAGTTGAACGTCGATCAGAATCCGCGCTCGGCGCAGACGTATCGCGCGATGAGCATTCCGCTGCTCGTGCTGTTCAAAGACGGCGTGGAAAAAGGACGCGTGGTCGGCGCCGTCCCGCGCACCCAGATCGAAGCGGCGATCCGTCAATACCTCGGCTAGGACATCCGGTGGCCTCCTACAGGGAACAGAACAGCGATCACGATCTTTACCTCTTCGCGAAAAAAATCGGGGTGATCGTCGCCTTCGGACTGACGTTGCTCCTTCTGTGGGCCGTGCGCGAGGTGCTCATCCTCGTCTTCATCGCCGCGGTGCTGGCCGCCGGCATCTCGCCGGCCGTCCACCGGGTACGCGTCCTGGGGCGTTACCGCTTTCGCCGCAACATCAGCCGCGGCACGGCCGCCGTCATTGTCTATTTTCCGTTTCTGCTGTTGGTGATTCTGCTGGCGGTGCTGATGGTGCCGCGGCTGATCGGGGAGACGCGCGCGCTCAACGCGCAGCTTCCGGCTCTCATCGAGCACAACCTACTGACGCCGCTGCAGCGCTATCTGCCGGTCGGCGCGGTCCGCGAATACCTCAAGAACGGTGTGACCGTGCCGCGCGGTTACGTTTTCGGCTACGTGCGCGGCGCGGCCACCGTGATCGGCTCGTTCGTGGCCGTGTTGTTCATGGTCGTCTACATGCTCATCGATACGCACCGGCTGCGGAACATGTTCCTCCTGCTCTACCCCGAGAACGTGCGCGGCGACCGGCGCGACACGATAAACCGCATGGCGCGGCGCATGAGCTCCTGGCTCTCGGCGCAGTTGATCCTCTCCGGAATCATGGGCGTGGTGATGTTCGTGGCGATGTTGCTGCTGCGCGTCCCATACGCGCTCCCGCTCGCGCTGCTGGCCACGCTCGGCGAGATGGTGCCGGTGATCGGACCGATCGTCGGCTTCACGCCGGCGCTCGTGATCGCGATTCTGCATTCGCGCTGGCAGTTCTGGTCGGTGCTGATCATCGCGGTGGTGATGCAGAAGGTGGAGAACCTTGTGATCGCTCCGCGGGTAATGTCGCGCAAGGTTTCGATCTCGCCGCTGACAGCGTTCATCGCCTTCATGATCGGCGCGTCACTGCTGGGCATCGTCGGCGCGCTGATGGCCATCCCGGTTGCGGCGATTCTGCAGGTGGCATTCGAGGAAGCCTTCGTCGTCCGCCGCGAGCGCAGGCAGGATGTCTTCCGGGCCGGAACGCTGACGAAGATGCGGAGATAGTGACCACTAATCGACTACAATCACTCCCTCCACAATTCATGGTGAAGCTGCCGATCGTCGATCAAATGATCTCGCTCGTGCGCAAGCCTGGTGCGCCGCCGTTGCCGGGCGCGCCACGCGAGGCACGGCTGCGCGACGCGTTCGAGCACGCTCCGGTCGGCATCGCGCTGGCCTCCATGGACGGCGCGTGGCTGCAGTTCAATGAACGTTTCCGCGAGATCGCCGGCTATTCGCGCGAGCAGTTGAGCCGGTTGACGTTCACCGACCTTACGCATCCCGATGATGCGCGGCGCGAAGCCACGCTGATGCGGCGCATGCTCGGCGGCGACGCGGCCGGCTATCGCATCGAGAAACGGATCATCGAGAAGCGAGGGAAGTACCGCGACGTCGAAGTCCTCTGTTCGATTGCCGGCAGGGACGAGGGCGCGCCCTTTCTCGTCTATATCGTCGACGAACGCGCGCGCACGGCGCAGGGCCAGATCCGTCCGGCGGTGCAGAGCAGCGAACAGTTGCTGATCGCCGTCGTCGATCAGCTCACCGACTTCGCCATCATCCGCACGGACGACAACGGCCTCATCGCCGGATGGAACGCCGGGGCCGAACGAATCCTCGGCTACTCGCGCGAAGAGGTCATCGGCCGTCCGCGCCGGATGCTGTATCGCGATCACGAGCATTGGGGCGGAAAGTCGACCGCGCAGTTGCAGGAAGCGCGTGAGTCGGGGCGCATCGACCTCGAAGATTGGCGCGTCCGCAAAGACGGCCAACATTTGTGGGTCCGCACCAGCCTGACGCCCGTGCGCATCAATGGTGCCATCAAAGGCTTCGTCGAGATCATTCGTGCGCCCGATGGCCGCGTCGAGTCGCAGGCGAAAACGAAGCAGACCATCGAAGCCTTGCGCACGGAACTGCACAAGCGCCAGCAGACCGAGGAGGCGCTCCGGTCGGCGATCGACGAGCTGCGCGTCAATGGTGAGCAGACCATGGACGAACTGAAGATCATGACCGACGCGTTGCGCAAAGAGCTCGACCGCCGCAAACGCGCCGAGGAAGAGCTGCGGGCCATTCATGAGCGAGTGGCGAAAGCTGTGGTGCCGCCGAAAGCGCCGGCGGAATCGGAGATCGTCTCGACCTCGATGCCGCCGCAGCGGAAGTGGAAGCCGGTAGGCGCGCCGGCGGAGCTGCTCGTCAAACATGCGTCGCAACTGCGCACCGGCCGGCTCGTAATCGTCAGGGGCAAGCACGAGAAAGAGCTTTTCATCGACAAGGGGACGATCATCTCCTGCTCCTCCAACGATCCGGCGCGCTTCCTGGCGCAGCGGCTTATCGCCGCCGGGATGATCACGGAAGAGCAGCGGCAGAAGGCGCTCGACATCCAGCGCGAAACGCAACTCGCCCTCGGCCGCATCCTGATCATCCTCGGCGCGCTGACCGAGAACCAGCTTCACGACGCGATGCGCGCGAAGGCGGCCGACGAGATTCGCGAGCTGTCGGCGTGGACCGACGCGAAGTACGTGTTCGTGGAAGAAGAGATCCCGACGCTTCAACTCGTCCCGCTGCGCATCGACGTCGCCGAGTTGATCGTGCATCAGCTCGAAGGGCGCGAGGATGTTCCCGGCGCCCTCGAGGCGATCGACGTGGCCGGAATCGTCTACGAGGCGGTCACCGATCTCGTCATCGACGACATCTCCTCGGCCGCCGACGAGATCACGCACAACATCGAAGCGATCGCGTCGAACGCGGAGATTCTGGTCGCGAACGCGTCCGGCAAAACGAAGCGATTCCATCGCGCCAGTTGCGCTGCCGCCAAGCGCTTCGCCGACGAAACGCGCGTCGTCTTCATGAGCGCCGTCGACGCGAGCGGCGCGGGGTATGACGCGTGCCGGATGTGTTTTCGGGCCTAGGGTTTGATGTCATTCCGAGCCGGCGGCGCCCCGGATGGGGCAGAGCGCGGCGA
>DATART010000003.1:0-6073 GCA_036264035.1 Thermoanaerobaculia bacterium
CCTGGGAACGCGGGCGTCCCGCCCGCCGTCGAGCACGATTTTGCCAAGTACGGCGGGCGAGACGCCCGCGTTCCCAGGCCGAATCGACTAATCTACCGATCCTCCATGCGTACTCTCCGTTTCGGCCGCACGAATGCACAGGTTCCCGCCATCAGCCTTGGCACCTGGGGACACGGCGGCCCGGCCATGGGTGGCGGTTTTTCTGTCGGCTGGAGCGGCAACGACGACCGCCTGGCGAAGGCCGCGCTCGTGGAAGCGCATCGGCATGGGATCAGGCATTGGGATACCGCCGATGCGTATGGCAACGGTCACGCGGAGCGGCTTATCGGCGAGGTGTTCGCCGAAGGCGTTCCGCGAAATGAGATCTTCCTCGCGTCGAAGTTTGGATTTCAGCGAGGCGGCGCCGATCACTTCTACGACGCCGCGTACATGCGCGAGCAGTGCGAGATCTCGCTGCGCGATCTGCGGACGGACGTGATCGATCTTTACTACTTCCACCACTGCGATTTCGGGTCGAGCGACGAGTACTTCGATGACGCGCTGGCGAACATGCGCCGGTTCCGCGAAGAAGGGAAGATCCGCTTCATCGGCCTCTCCGATTGGGATTCGCGGAAGATCATGAAGTTCATCGATCGTGTCGATCCCGACGTCGTGCAGCCGTTCCGCAACATCATCAATGACGACTACGAAGCGAGTGGTCTGAAAGCGTGGGTCGACGCGCACGATGCCGGCGTGGCCTTTTTCTCGCCGCTCAAACACGGCCTCCTCCTCGGCAAGTACGATGAGCCTCAGGATTTCCCCCAAGGCGACTTTCGCAGCACGATTCCGGAGTTCCGCGATCCGAAGTTTCTGGCGCGCATGCGCGACGCGCGCGCCGAAATGGTGCGCCGCTTCCCCGACCATCCGGAGCCGGTCCTGCACGCGTTGACCGGCGCCCTTCTCGCCGGCAATCCCACCGCCACCGTCCTCCTCGGCCAGCGCAATCCGAAGCAGGTCGCCGCCGCAGTCGCCGCCGGCGGTGAAGCGCTCAGCGAAGAGGACGCGGCCTGGGTCCGGCGCGTGTACCGCGGGATATAATTCGCGCTATGGCGCGGCCGGGAGTCACCCTGCGGAAGTACAAGATGGGGGAGGAGCCGGAGTTTGATGAGGAAGTGCTCGGGATGACGCCTGGCGAGCGATTAGCGCTGACGTGGGAAATCTCCAAAGCACTATGGATGTGGCAAAGTGGCTCTGACGATGAACCGGCATTTCGTCGAGATGTTGTCCGCGTTATCCGACGCGGGCGCTGATTACCTCGTCATCGGCGCGCATGCCCTTGCCGCGCATGGCTACGCCCGCGGAACAAAGGACCTCGACATATGGGTTCGACCGACGCCGCAGAATGCCGCGCGGGTATGGCGTGCATTACTCGAATTCGGTGCGCCACTCGAGCAACTGACTGTTGCCGACCTTTTCACACCCGGAACGATTTGCCAGATCGGCGTTGACCCAGCGCGCATCGATCTTCTGACTTCACCTGCCGGCGTGGATTTCGAAGAGTCGTGGCAGCGGCGCTTAACAGTCACCGTTAAAGATAGAGAGTTTGCGTTCATCGGCAGAGATGACCTGATCGCTTCCAAACGAGCTGCCGGACGTCCGAACGATTTTCGTGACATCGACGAACTCGAACGCCTTCCTCAGTAATCCATTACCAGCCGCGCCGCCCGCTCGATCTGCGCGTCGCTGGTCAGGAACTCCTCTTCCAGCGGCGGCGAATACGGCACCGGCGTGTCGAGCGCGCCGAGGATGCGGATCGGAGCGTCGAGGTACTCGAATGCCTCTTCCTGGATGATCGCGGCCAGCGATTCGCCGATCGAGCCGGTGCGGGTGTCTTCGAGGATGATCAGGACACGGTTGCAATGGCGCGCGACCGCCAGCACTGCCTCGCGGTCGAGCGGCGCGAGGGAGCGGAGGTCGAGCACCGCGGCTTCGATGCCGTCCTTTGCGAGCGTTTCCGCGACGCGCATGCCGGCGTGGACGTACGCGCCGTACGAGACGATGGCCAGATCGTCGCCGCCGCGTCGCAGCGCAGCTTTTCCGATCGCGACCGGCTGCGGAGGCGCATCGGATAACGCCTGCTTCACCCTCGGATCGCGATAGAGCGCGATGTGCTCGTAGTAGAGCACCGGATCGGGATCGGCCACGGCGCTCGCCATCAGCGCACGCGCGTCATGCGGCGTTGACGGCGCCACGATCTTCAGTCCCGGCGTTCGATAAAACCACGCCTCCGTGTTCTGCGAGTGGTACGGCCCCGCATGGCGCAGGCCGCCCCACGGCATGCGAACCACCATCGGCACCGCGCCGCTCCAGCGGTAGCGGATTTTCGCGGCGTTGTTGACGAGCTGATTGAAGCCGGTGGCGACGAAGTCGTTGAACTGGACCTCGCCGATCGGCCGCATCCCCGCCAGCGCGGCGCCGGTGCAGACGCCGAGCGTCGCGCCTTCCGCGAGGATCGAGTTGACGATGCGATCGCCGAACTCTTTCATCAGCGGTTTGAGGAGAAGGAACGCGTTGCCGTACTTGCCGCCGACGTCTTCGCCGTAGACGAACGTGCGCGGATCGGCGCGCAACGCGTCGCCGACGCCGAGCATGACCGCTTCGAGAAATGTCTTTCCTTTCGCATCGAACGGCGGCGCGTCTTCTACGGCGGGCACAGCGATGTTCTCCGAGGCGCGATGACGCCACTCCTCGTCGAGCACTTCGATGTGTACGCGCCGCGGCTCGTCGGCCACGACGCCGATGCCCGCCAGCTCACCATCCGGCCAGGGCGCGTCGATGACCGCGCGCGCTTCGGTCTCGACGAGCGCCTCGGCGTCACGCTGTAACTTCTCGAGATCGTCTTCGCTGATGATGCCGTCCGCTTCGAGCTTCGCCGCGTACGTGGCGATCGGATCCTTGCGGCACCAGAACTCGTAGCGCTCGTGGTCCGCGTAGCCGCTCTCCGCGAGCGGCGGATAGGTCCACGACGGCTGCGGGTCCTTGCCGAGGTAGAGCATGTCGTCATGATGAGCATGGCCGCACATACGCATCGCCACGAGCTCGATCAGCGTCGGACCGTGACCGCCGCGTGCGCGCTCGACGGCCCAGGTAAACGCGGCCGCGATGGCATCGGCGTCGGTGCCGTCGATCGTGATCGCCGGAATGCCGTAGCCGAGGGCCTTGTCAGCAAAGACGCGCACGGCGGACTGCTCCGCGATGGTCGTCGACAGCGCGGTCTGATTGTTCTGCACGCAGAAAACGGCCGGCAGCTTGCGCGCGGCGCAGGCATTGATCGCCTCGTGCCATTCACCGAGGGAGGTGGTGCCCTCGCCGACGAACGAGATGGCGACGCTTTCCGCGTCCCGCATCTTGAACGCCATCGCCACTCCCGCGATCGTCAGGGCGGGCGATCCTAGCGGCGCCATCGCCGGCAGTATTCCGCGGTCCCAATCGCCGACGTGCAGGTCCTTGCCGTTCATCGGCGGACCGGCTTTGCCCATCTGCGCGCTCAGCACCATGCGGACGGTGGAGCGATCGTTGTGCATGGCCAGGACGACGCCGAGGTCGCGGATCATCGGTGAGACGACGTCGCCGCGCCAGCCGTCGTCCGAGGCGAAGTCGTCGCCGCGGCGAAGGCGGATTGCGGCCGCGTAGATTGCTTCCTGGCCGAGGGAGCGGAAGCCTTTGCCCTGGAAAGAAGCGGTGCCGTAGCGGACTTCGCCGCCGGTGAAGAATTGCTTGAGGCGATTGTCCGTGGCGCGGGTGAGGATCATGCCACGCAGGATTTCGCGCTTCTCGTCGGGCGTGAGTGATGCCGCGATCGCTTCGCGGCGGAGGAAGCCGTCGCACGACTCGACGACTTCGTTGACCGCGAGATGAAGCCGCTCGCTGACGGTGACGCCGGGCGTGGTTTCAGGAACGGAACCTTGCAGCTTCTGCGCGGCGCTGACGTCGGGCGAAAGGAAATCGGTGAGCGTTTGCACGAGGATGCGCCGCAGCGGATCGCGAAGCGCATCGATGGCGAGGGCATCTTTGTCATCGAGCGATTGGCCGCCGGTGGCCATGTCGAGCGCGGTCACCGCGGGCCGCAACGCGAGCGGATGGCGTTCTGCGACGAAGGCCGCGAATCGCGCCAGCAGTCCCGCCTTGCGCGCCGCCGTTTCGGCCGTAGCAGTCATGGCGCGATGCTAACGCAACATTCTCGCGATCGCATCGCGATCCGCGCGCGTCTTGCGGAGAAAAAACGTTCCCGCGTTGCGCGGACGAACACGCAGAGCGGCGTCGAGCAATGCAGGACGCGAGAGCAGGAACGCGGCGCGACGGCTCCAGGCGATGCGCGGTCCGAAGATTTCCGCGTGGCGATTTCGATAGCCGTTTTCCGCGCCATCGCGATCGCGGGCCAGCGCCTCGGAAATGAACGATGCCGCGATGACGGCCGACTGCATCGCCATGGCCATGCCGTTTCCCGTGAGCGGATCGATGACTCCGGACGCGTCGCCAATCATGAAGATGCCCTCCTCGACCGCGGACCGGGCCCGGAAGATGACCGGCTCCGAGGAGAGAAAGCCGTCCTGCGCCGGCGCATACCTCGCGTACATTGACTCCAGCGGCCCCTCCTCGGCGCGGATGGTTTCGACGAACGCGTCCCATCGCCCTTTGTGCCCCTGCAAACGGCTGGCGTGAACGAGACCGCAGATGTTGGTGACGCCGCCTTCGACGTCGTTGACGCCGAGATACCCGTTGGCGAATGAGTAAAGCTCGATGACACCCTTCGCTCCATCGCCGCGGTAGTGGCGTTTGAATCCGAAGTTGCGATGCGCGCGGTCGCGGACGAAGGCGCGTCCAAGTTGCTGATCGAATCGCCCCCATCGTCCCCAAGCGCCGGCGACGACGCGCGCGCGAACGCTGCCGCCGTCGAAGGTGACGCTGTCGCGGGAGACAGCGGTCGCCGTGGCGGTGATTGGCTGCGCGCCGCTTTCGATCGCGCAGCGATGCAGCGCCGCATCGAGGAACATACGCGAGACGCCGCGCGCCGGGTGGGGAAAGTCGAACGCGTATGTTCGATTCCGGCCGACCACGCGGCAGCTCCTGATCTCCGGTGCGCCGTTCAGTTCGACATTCAGTGCGTCGATGATTGGGAGCGCGTCGTACGAAAGAAACTCGCCGCAGAGTTTGTCCCGAGGAAAGGCATCGCGGTCGATGAGCGCAACGGAGAGACCGCGGCGCGCGAGCAACGCCGCGAGTGTCGATCCGCCGGGACCACCTCCGACGACGGCGACATCTGCGTCCATCTGCGTCATCTGCGGATCAAAAGCCCGATGCGGAACGGCATCATCTTCACGACGTCGACGATCCCGCCGGTCATTTCGCCCACGGCGCGCGCCTCATCCGCCGTGTATCCGCGCGCGACCGACGCCGGCGCGTCGTACGCGGTGATGCGGCCGACGAGATGGAAAATGCCGAGCAATTTCACGAACAGAAACGGCAGCCGATGCCGCCGCGTATCGCTCGCAACCGCGCCGATGCGCGCGATCCGCAACGCACCGCGGAGAATCGACGCGTTCTCCTCCGGCTCGAAATGATGAAAGAAATGCGATGACGTGACGATGTCGACCGAGTCATCGCGAAACGGAAGTTGGTTGGCGTCGGCAACGACGCGCATCGACCGCGAGCGATCGCGTTGGTAGAGCAAGTGCTTGATGTTGAGATCGACTGCGATCGTCATCACGTCCCTTGGCAGCGCGTCGAGCAGGTCCGCGGTTCCGGCTCCGAGGTCGACGACGATTTTCGCATTCGGCGCGAAGAGGCGGAGAAGCCGGAGGTATGTTCGCGTGCCCCCTGCCCATCGATTGAAGCGCCGCAGATCGCGAAGCGAACGTTCCATGTCCTCGCGCGGCGCGTCGTGCTCGTCGAGCAACTCCTCGGTGACGACGCGTTTCATGGCACCTCGATGAACGTCGTTCGCCACGCCACGAGCTCGACGCTGAGCTGCGCGATGGAAGCCTTCGCGGCATCGTAGACGTCGATGACGTAGGGTCCCGGAAGAATGTGAATC
>DATART010000039.1:0-1915 GCA_036264035.1 Thermoanaerobaculia bacterium
ATCTGGCCCCACCGCTCGGCCACCCATTCATCGAATGGAAGGAGGCGGCCTGCGAAACGCACGCGCAGATCGCGATCGAGCCAGCTTTGAAGCGCGGCGCGCTTCGGATCGTCTTCCTCGAGGAGATCAATGCCCTTTCGAATCTCTCCAATCGTGATGACGCTCAGATGCAGCAGATCCTCGGGTGTCGCAACGATCCACTCCGCAACGGACCTCGCAGGACGTGCCTTCATCAATTCGGAGATGACATTCGTGTCGAGCAGGTAACCGGACGATGCAGCTACCACTTGATCGTTCTCGTCACGTCACGTTTGCGAGTGAGATGAATCTCGCTACCGCCGGGTGCGGATCGGAAGAATTCGAGAAGCGACTCCGGCTGCCGGGCGAGTTCCCCGATGCGGTCGAACTCTTCGGCACGGACGATAACGACGGCTTCCCCGCGCTGCTTCACGATTCGCTGCGGCCCGTCGGTCCGAACGCGTCTGAAGACTTCGCTGAATTGCGCCTTCGCTTCATGCAGTTGCCACACGCGGGAATTGGCCATAACGCCGATTAGACTAGATGGACTAGATTCGTTAGTCAACTCCTATGCGCCTAGATGAGCGTCAGGAATGTCATCGCCCAAAATCGCCTTTACCTCCAAACTGACCGAACGGTCATTCGGTGGTGGCCGACGTATTGCAGCCCCGCCGTGAGGCATTTTGTTGAGCATGTTGTCGAAACGACTTCCCTTTCTTCTTCTCGCTATTTCCGTCAGCGCACGAGCACAAACGGAGCCGCTCCGTCTTACGCTCGGCGACGCCATCCGCAGGGCTCTCGGCACCGGCACGCAGGCGCAACTGGCTCGCTCGAACGAGGAGCTGGCGCGCATCGCCCGTTCCGAGGCGCTGAATGCGCTGCTGCCGCAGGCCGATGCGAAGCTGATGCGCTACAACCAGTCGATCAACCTGGCCACGTTCGGATTCTCGTTGCCCGGGCAGCCGCCGGTGGTGGGGCCGTTCAATGTGACTGACGCCCAGCTCGCCGCCGCGGTGCAAGTCTTCAATCTCGCCGCGTTGCGCCACTACCAATCACTACAAAGCTCGGCGAAGGCGAGTCGTTTTCAGAGTGAACAGGCGGAGAACGACGTCGCCGCCGCGGTGGCACGCCTGTATCTGATGGTGCAGCGCGCGCAGACGCAGATCGCGGCGCGTCAGGCCGACATCGCGCTATTTACACGGTTGCTGCAAACATCGCAGGACGAGTTCAAGGCCGGCACCGGAACGCGGCTCGACGTTGCACAAGCGAATGTGCAACTCGCACGGGCCCGGCAGGCGCTGCTCGTCGCGCAGAACGATCGTCAGAATGCCACTCTGGCGCTGTTGAACGCGGTTGGCGCCGATGAATCCAGCGACGTCGTCATCGCGGATGCGCCTACCGTTCCCACCTCCGTTCCGCCCATCGACACCTCGCTGGCCTCGGCGCGGACACAGCGGCCGGAACTGCGGCAAGCGGAAGAGAACGAGCGCGCTGCGAAGCTGACGGTCGATGCCGCGCGCGCCCGGCTGCTGCCCTCTGTATCGTTCGATTTCGAAGGCGACATGAGCGGCAACCGCACGGCCGATCTCCACTGGACGCGCCGCATCGCCGCGAACCTCGGCGTGCCGCTGTTTCGCGCCGACATCAACGCGAATATCGCGCGTGCGAAAGTGATGTTGCACGACGCGCAGACGCGGCGCACGCAGCTCGAACGCGACGTGGAGCAGGACGTCCGCCGTTCGCTGATGACGCTGCAGAACGCGGAGTCGCGCGTCGGCGTGGCGACGGAAAACGTGCAGGTCGCCGACGAGGCGCTGACGGTGGCGAGGGATCGGAGAGCGGCGGGGTATGGATCGCCGGTCGAAGTCGATCGCGCGCAGGATGCCTACCGGCAGGC
>DATART010000083.1:0-4795 GCA_036264035.1 Thermoanaerobaculia bacterium
TATCCTCCGCGCCGCCTTCGCAGCATGAACGTCAAGAAAAAACTCCTCGACGCCACGCGCATGGACCGCGCGATCCGGCGTATGGCAATCGAAGTCGTCGAAAAGAACCGCGGGATCGATGATCTGATCATCGTCGGCATCCGCAGCCGCGGCGTCCCCATCGCCGAGCGGATGGCGAAGGAGATCGAGGAGATGGAAGGGCATCCGGTAAGCTCCGGAATCCTCGACATCACTCTCTATCGCGACGACCTCACCACCATCGCGCCGCAGCCGGTGGTCAAGCCGACCAAGCTGCCGGAACCGATCGACGACAAGATCGTCGTGCTCGTCGACGACGTCCTCTACACCGGCCGCACCGTCCGTGCCGCGCTCGACGCGCTCATCGATTTCGGCCGCCCGAAAGCGGTCATGCTGGCGGTGCTCATCGACCGCGGCCACCGCGAGCTCCCCATCCACGCCGACGTAATCGGCAAGACGGTTCCCACCGACGCGCACGAGGTGATCAAGGTGAAGCTGGCGGAGACGGATGGCGAGGATGAGGTTTTGATCATGGAGAAGTAGTGGTCAGTGGTCAGAGGATGACGTTGTCGGTTGTCGGTGGTCCGTTGTCAGAGACGAAGTGGTGGTTTTAGTTTTTAGGCCCGACAACCGAAAACCGACAACGGACAACGGGAGACACTAACCACCCAAACATGCGCGCCTCCACCTCTTCGCTGAAATCCAAAGACCTCCTCGGCATCGAAGCGCTGCTTCCGGATGAGATCGAGTTGATTCTCGATACCGCCGAAGGATTCAAAGAGGTGAGCGAGCGGCCGGTGAAGAAAGTGCCGGCGCTGCGCGGGCAGCTGGTCATCAATCTCTTCATGGAAGCGTCGACGCGGACGCGCGTCTCGTTCGAGATCGCCGAGAAGCGCCTCTCCGCCGACACGCTCAATTTCACCGCCTCAGGATCGAGTGTCGAGAAGGGCGAGACGCTCATCGACACGGCCGAGAACCTCGTGGCCATGCATCCCGACATGATCGTCATCCGCGCCAAACATCCCGGCGCGCCGAAGATGCTGGCCGACCGGCTGCCGAACGTGTCGATCATCAACGCCGGCGATGGATCGCACGAACATCCGACCCAGGCTCTCCTCGACGCCTTCACGATCCGCGAGCGCCTCGGCAGACTGGCCGGAGTGAATGTGTCGATCATCGGCGACATCGCGCACTCGCGCGTGGTGCGCTCGAACATCCATCTGCTGACGAAGATGAAGGCGAATGTGACGGTGGCCGCCCCGCCGACGCTGATCCCTTGCGAGATCGGAAAGATGGGAGTCCGCGTCGTGCACAAACTCGACGAAGCGGTCGAAGGCGCAGACGTGATCATGATGCTGCGCATCCAGCTCGAGCGTCAGGGCAAGCTGTCGTTTCCGTCGCTGCGCGAGTACTACAACACCTTCGGGCTGACGCCGGAGCGGCTGGCGCGCGCGAACAGCAACGCGATCATCATGCATCCCGGTCCGATGAACCGCGGGGTGGAGATCGCCAGTGATGTTGCGGACGATCCTCGCCGCTCGGTCATCCTCGAACAAGTCACCAACGGTGTGGCAGTGCGGATGGCGGTGTTGTACCTGCTTGGTGGGGCACACAATGTCGAGTGAAGGACGGCAAATGTTGAATGTTGAATGTTCAATGTTGAATGTTGAATGGAAGGGCGCTCCGCACGGCCAACGCCGCCGATGCCTCAACATTCAACATTCAACATTCAACATTGAACATTCAACATTGCCTCTCTGCGCATGAACTTACTCATCACGAATGCGCGGGTCGTCGATCCGAGCCAGGAGGTCGATGCGAAACTCGATCTGCTCATCGAAGGCGGCGTCGTCGTCAAAGCGGACAAGCGCATCAAGGCCGATGTCGAAGCGATCGATGCAACCGGCCTGATCGCCGTTCCCGGACTGATCGACCTTCACACGCATCTTCGCGAGCCGGGGCAGGAGCACAAGGAGACGATCGCCACCGGCACGCGCGCGGCGGTTGCGGGCGGCTACACCGCGGTCTGCGCGATGGCGAACACGCTGCCGCCGAATGATGAGCGCGCGGTTACGGAGATGATCATCGCCGAGTCGCGGCGCAACGGCGCGTGCCGCGTCTATCCGATCGGCGCGGTGAGCAAGGGGCTGAAGGGCGAGGCTCTTGCGGAATTGGCCGACCTGCGCACGGCCGGCTGCGTCGCCGTAAGCGACGACGGCAAGCCGGTCTGGAACGCGCAGCTCATGCGCCGCGCCCTCGAGTACTGCACGATGCTCGGCATCCCGGTCATCGCGCACGAAGAGGACGCGAACCTCACCGACGGCGGCGTGATGCACGAGGGCTACTTCTCAACCCTCCTCGGCATGGGCGGAATCCCGGCGGCCTCGGAGGAGACGCTCGTCGCGCGCGACGTGATCCTGGCGCGCGTCACCGGCGCGCATGTCCACATCGCGCACGTGTCGACGGCCGGCGCTGTCGATTCGGTGCGCAACGCGCGCGCGGCGGGAGTGCGCGTCACCTGCGAAGTCACGCCCCACCACATCGCCCTCGGCGATGACAGCGTGCAGTCGTTCTCGACCAATCTGAAAATGAATCCGCCGCTGCGATCGAACGAGCATCGCGAGGCGCTCCTGGCCGGCATCGCCGACGGCACGATCGACGCCATCGCCACCGATCACGCTCCGCATCATTTCGACGAGAAGAACGTCGAGTTCGACCTCGCGCCGTTCGGCGTGATCGGATTGGAGAGCGCCTTCCCGATCTGCTACGAGCATCTCGTCCGCGCGGATGTCATCGAGATCGATCGCCTCATCGAGCTGATGTCGTGCGGACCCGCGCGAATCTTCAATCTGCCAGGTGGAACCCTGCGCGCCGGCACGCCGGGCGACGTCACGCTGCTGGATCTCGATGCCGAGGTGACGTTTAAGGCGCCGTTCCAATCGAAAGCATCGAACTCACCGTTCCTTGGGAAAACCATTCGCGGCCGCGCCGTGACGACGATCGTCGGCGGAACTGTTCGCTACGACATCCGGGCGTCTATCAGCGCAGGGAAGAAAAAGACGAAGCGATGAGCGACCTGAAGCCGAAGCGCGTCGTCATCGTCGATGACTCGCCAGCGTATTGCGATCTCTGGTCGAACTTCATGATCGAGCGCTACGCCGCGACGGCGAACGTCGAGACCTACGCCCATCCGTACGACGCGCTGCCGAAGATCGACGACAGCATCGACCTGCTCATCGTCGACCTGGAGATGCCGGGGATGGACGGAAAGAAGTTCGTCGACTACGCCCGAGCCAAAGGCGTCCCCGCGAAACGCATCGTCGTCACCTCGTCGCACTCCGCCGACGAGCTGCATGAGCGCTTCCGCATCGGCGAAACCATCGCCGTGATCAACAAAACGGAAGCGCGCCAGCAGGAAGCGTTTCTGATGATCCTCGATTCGGTGATGAGGAGATGATGGCGCGCCCACGGCGCGGCGTTGTCGGTTCTCGGTTGTCGGTTTGATTGTGCGCCGCGCGTTGAGTCGTCCCGCTCAGACAACAGACAACCGAGAACCGACAACGCGCCAAAGTGGCCGCATATAATCGTGCCCGTGACCGTCCAAGTCCCATCGGCCCCAGCCGAGCAGGCACCTAGCTTCACGCTCAACGACCTGCTCGTGTACATGGCCAAGCAGCAGGCGTCCGACCTCCATCTGAAGCCGATGCGGCCGCCGCTGCTGCGCATCCGCGGAAAGCTGGTGCCGGTCAAGAGCGATCCGCTCAAGCCGGCCGATCTGGAGAAGATGCTCCTGCCGCTGCTGAGCCGCGGGCAGAAAGAGAAGTTCGAGATGCTGCAGTCGGTCGACTTCGGCTACGGCGTGCCCGGCGTTGCCCGCTTCCGCGCCAACGTCTACATGCAGCGGGGTACGGTCGGCGCCGTCTTCCGTCGCATCCCCATTAACCTGCAGACGATCGAGGCGCTCGATCTGCCGGACGCCATCCGCGAACTCACCCAGATTCCGGACGGCCTCGTCCTTGTCACAGGCCCCACCGGCTCGGGCAAGTCGACGACGCTGGCGGCGATGATCTCGCACATCAGCGAGAGCGAGCCGCTGCATGTCGTCACCATCGAAGATCCGATCGAGTTTTTATTCGTCGATAAAGCCGCGGCCATCTCCCAGCGCGAAGTGGGCACCGACACGCCGAACTTCAAGGAAGCGCTGCGCAACGCCATGCGCCAGGATCCGGACGTGATCATGGTCGGCGAGATGCGCGACACGGAGACGGTGGAGACGGTGCTCACGGCGGCGGAGACCGGCCACCTGGTCTTCTCGACGCTGCACACGAACAACGCCGCGCAGACGATCGACCGCATCATCGATATCTTCCCGGCCGATCAGCACAAGCAGATCCGCTCGCAGCTCGCCCTCGTGCTGCGCGGGATCATCTCGCTCAAGCTGATCAAAACCACAACCGGCGCGCTGACGGCTGCGGTGGAGATCCTCAAGAATTCGCCGCGCATCGCCCGCCTCATCGAAGAGGGCAATACGAAGGACATCCTCGAGGAGATGGAATCATCCGTCGGACTTTACAAAATGCAGTCGATGAATCAGTCGCTCATCGCGCTGCTCGTGCATCAGAAGATTTCGTATCAGGACGCGATGAGCCTTTCCAGCGACGCGGACGACCTGTCGCTGAAGGTTCGCAAGCTCTTTCCGCAGATCGAAGACCGCGTCCGCCAGGGGGGAGACATGGCTCCAAGCGATTCCGATTTTTCCCAGATCACCGAGCTGATG
>DATART010000147.1:0-3810 GCA_036264035.1 Thermoanaerobaculia bacterium
GGCGCGCGGGCTGGCGGCGGTGCTCGCCACTGCCTGTCCGGATGCCGAGGCCACCGTGATCGGATTGACCGAGCTGCTCGTGAATGCCGTCGAGCACGGAAACCTCGGCATCACGTATGACGACAAGAGCGCGCTACTCGCGAACGGCGAGTGGGCGAATGAAATCAACCGGCGGCTCGCGCTGCCTGAGAACCGGGCCAAGCGCGTCGACGTCGAATTCTGCCGCGGCGACTCCGAGCTGCGCTTCACCATCCGCGACCGCGGCAACGGATTCGAATGGGCGCGCTACTTCGAGATCGATCCGCGGCGCGCGTTCGATCGCCACGGACGCGGAATCATCATGGCGCGGCACGTCAGCTTCTCGTCCATCGAATACCGAGGAACGGGGAGCGAAGTCGTAGCAACCGTTCGATGCGGTGCAGCCGCTTGAGCGCTACGACGCCAACACTCGCGCGCCGCCTTGGCGCCTTCGACGCCACGATGATCGTCATGGGCGGCATCATCGGCTCCGGCATCTTCATCAACCCGTACGTTGTGGCGCGCGCCGTCCACACGCCGGCGTTGATCATCGGCGCGTGGGCGGCCGGCGGCGGAATCGCGCTGCTTGGCGCATTCGCGTATGCGGAGCTCGCGGCGTTGCGCCCCGAGGTCGGTGGGCAGTACGCGTATTTGCGCGACGCCTACCATCCCTCGGTCGCGTTTCTGTACGGATGGGCGTTGCTCCTGATCGTGCAGAGCGGCGGGATGGCAGCAGTGGCGGCAACGTTCGCGAAGTACGTGGTCACGCTCACCGGCATCGCCATGCCGGACTGGCTGCTCGCCGTCGTCACGCTGCTTGTCCTCACGCTCATCAACTGCCTCGGCGTTCGCAGCGGCAGCAACACGCAGACGGCGCTGATGTTGTTGAAACTCGCCGCAATCGCGATGCTGGTCATCGCCGGCGCGACGATCGCCGCGCCGCACGCTGCCGCGCGGGCGATGCTCGATGCGCCGTTGTCCTGGGATCTTTTCATCCGCTTCGGCGCCGCGATGACGCCGGTGATGTTCGCGTACGGCGGCTGGCAGACCGCGAGCTTCGTCTCGGGCGAGCTGGCGCGGCCGCGGCGCGATCTGCCGATCGGATTGCTGGCAGGAATCATCGGCGTGATCGCGATCTACGTCGGTGTGACGTACATCTGCGTTCGCGCACTCGGAGCCAATGGTCTTGCAAACTCGCCCACGCCCGCTTCCGCCGTGATGCGCCTGGCCCTCGGCGAACGCGGCGCGCAGCTGATCGCGGCCGGGATCGCCATTTCCACGCTCGGTTTTCTCAGCCAGAGCATGCTCACCGCGCCGCGCGTCTACTACGCCATGGCCGCGGACGGCCTCTTCTTCCGCAGCGTCGGCCGCATCAGCGCGAAGACGCACGTGCCGGTCGTCGCGATTGCGCTGCAAGGAATCGTAGCCATCGTCATCACGCTGTCCGGTACGTACGAGCAGATCCTCGGCTACGTCGTCTCGACCGATTTCATCTTCTTCGGATTGACGGGACTGGCGCTCTTCATCTTCCGCCGCCGCCAGCCGCCCGCGGGATTCCGCACGCCGGGCCATCCTGTCACGACCGCGATCTTCACGATCTCCTGCTGGATCGTCGTCATCGCCACGATCGCGAAGTCGCCGAAGAACAGCCTGATCGGATTCGCGATCCTCGCGGCAGGATTGCCGGCGTATGCGTGGTGGAAACGCAGCGGAGCACCGGCGACGCCGCCGGTGCTCGAGTAACTTCGATCAGGCCTGCGGCGAAACGCGCACGTTGAGCTTCGCGTCGGTTGCAGTCTGCGTCTGCTTGAACACGCTCGTGGCCATGGCGATCACCGAGCTGACGTCGCTGAGGTTCGCGGGGATGATCATCGAGTTGCCGCTCTTGGCGAGCTGGCCGAACTGCTTGATGTACTCCTCGGCGAGGCGGAGCTGCATGGCTTCGTAACCGCCGGGAGTCTTGATGGCGTCGGCGATCTGCTTGATGCCGTTCGCGGTGGCGATGGCAACGGACTGGATGGCCGCGGCCTGACCTTCGGCCTCGTTGATGGCCTGCTGCTTCTTCGCTTCCGAGGCCTTGATGACCTGCTGCTTGTCGCCGTCGGCGGCGTTGATGGCGGCGTCGCGCTGTCCTTCCGACTGCAGCACCGTAGCGCGCTTCTCACGCTCGGCGCGCATCTGCTTCTCCATTGCCGCCAGCACGTCCTGCGGCGGATTGATGTTCTTGATCTCGTAGCGCAGCACCTTCACGCCCCACGCTTCCGAGGCCTTGTCCACTTCGCTGACGACCATGAGGTTGATGTTCGTCCGCTCCTCGAACGTGCGATCGAGCTCGATCTTGCCGATTTCGCTGCGGAGGTTCGTCTGCGCAAGCTGCGAGATCGCGTACGTGTAATCGGAGATGCCGTACGACGCTCGGGCTGGATCGAGAACTTTGAAGTAGAGAACGCCATCGACGGCGACCTGCACGTTGTCGCGCGTGATGCAGACCTGTTCGGGAACGTCGAGCGCGACTTCCTTGAGTGAATGCTTGTAGCGGACGGTGTCGAGGAACGGGACGAGGATGTGGAATCCCGCGTTGAGCGTGGCGGAGTACTTGCCGAGGCGCTCGACGATCCACGCGTTCTGCTGCGGAACGACGCGGGCAATGCGGCTGATCATGATCATCGCGAAAATCACGATGACCACGGCTACGAGAAGACTGGACATGACGTTCCTCCGTTGAATGGTTTCACGATGCGCGTACGTGGATCGTCAGCCCGACGACCTCAGTGACGACGCAACGTTGGCCTTTTGTGAGTGGTGTTTCTCCAACGTTGCGGGCGGTCCAGCTACTTCCCCGCATCTCCGCTTTTCCTTCGGCTGAGACCGGCATATCGGACATTGCCAGTGCCTGCTCGCCAACCAACGAGTCGACCACTTTCGTGATGTTGAGGCCGAGTTTGCGCACGACTACCGGACGCACGAACACCAGCAGAATCACCGACGAAATCGAAAAGGTGAGGAGCTGTCCCCACAACGGCATGGGGATTCCGACACCGACGATGAGCGCCACGAGAAACGCGCCGACCGCGAAGAAACCGATGTGTGCCGTCGTCGCGAAAAACTCGATCGTGAGCAGCAGAAATGCGACGAGAACCCAGACCCACCATTCCATTTTCGTGAGCGGTCAGGTTACCACGGCGTGGAGTTAACTACATGTCTTTGCGGTACTTCGGATCGAGGGCGTCGATGAGGCCGTCGCCGAGGAAGTTGAGGCCCATGACGGCGAGCATGATGGCCACGCCGGGCCAGATGGCGAGATGGTTCGCCAGTCCGAGGTAGCGACGGCCGGAGGTGAGCATCGCGCCCCACGATGGCGTCGGCGGCTGCACGCCGAGCCCTAAGAACGACAGTGCGGCCTCGGACAAAATCGCGCCGGCCAGGCCGAGGGTGGCCATCACGATCACGGGGTTGATCACGTTTGGCAGCACGTGCAGCACGATCACGCGCGGCGAGCGCGCGCCAAGCGCTTTCGCGGCGGTGACGTACTCCATCTCGCGCACTTTCAGGACCTGGCCGCGCACGAGACGCGCGTAGCCGACCAATCCGATCGTCGCCAGCGCGAGCACGACATTGTTGAGGCTCGGTCCGAGGACCGCCACCAGCGCGATAGCCAGGAGGATACCGGGGAAGGCGAGGAGGATGTCCGTGACTCGCATGATCAGGGTGTCGAGCCAGCCGCCGAAGTAGCCGGCCATCGCGCCGAGAGTGATGCCGATCAGCGAGGCCAGGATAACGACGCTGAAGCCG
>DATART010000166.1:0-5744 GCA_036264035.1 Thermoanaerobaculia bacterium
GCCTCAGGATGACAAGTCCCGCATAGAATTCGCAGCCATGCACGCGACCGTCATCGTCGAGCTCAAGCCTTCCGTTCTCGACCCGCAGGGGAAAGCGATTCAGCATTCGATCAGTACGCTTGGCTTCGAAGGCGTGGAAGATGTGCGCGCCGGCAAGCTGTTTCGCATCACGCTTGCGGACACAGGTCAGCCTCGCGAAGAGATCGAAGGTCAGCTCCGGCAGATCTGCGAGCGGCTCCTCGCCAACACGGTCATCGAGAAGTTTTCCTTCACGATTGATGACTAGGCTTGCCGCGATCGCGCTGTTCGCGATCGCTTCGTCGGTCAACGCCCAGCCGCTCACGCCCGTCGCGACCAAAGACCAGAAAATCATCAAACGCTGGGAGCTTCCCGGCGATCCGCACGGTGTTGCCGTAGGCGCCGACGGCACCATCTACGTAGGCCTCGCCAAGCCGCAGGCGGTCGTGGCGATCGATCCGAAGAGCGGCAACGTCAAGCAGAAGATCGTTCTCGACTCCGCCGAGATCGCCTCGACGAAAGAGCTCGTCACGATGCGCACCAATCGCGCCGGCACGCGGCTCTACATCGCCAACGGCAGCGACGAAAGCGCGACGATCATGTCCCTCCCCGACCTCGCCGTCCTGCGCGAGATCACCATGGAGGGGGAAGCGATCCGCGACGCCGTTCCCGATCCGAAGGGACGTTACCTTTACCTCCTCGGCCGCCACGTTCACGTCTTCGACGTCAACGGCGAGAAGGAGCTGCGTACGATCAGCATCGACGATCCGATGGCGATCGCGCCGAGTGCGAACGGCTCGCTGCTTGCCGTCGTCGCCACCGAGGATTTCGGCAACACGAAGGCGACCTCGGTGGCGTTGTTCGACACCACGAATTTCGCCGAGGCCGCGCGCGAACCGCTGCAGACCGACAAAGTCATCGAGGCCGCGCTGTTCGGCGCGAACGATCAGGCTTTCCTCGCGCTCAGCCGCGACGCTCTCTTCGAAAAGCCGCTGGCGCTGGCGAAGCCTGAGAAGCAGATGGCGGCCGAGAGCAACGGGAAAATGCGCATGGCCATCAACTTCGGCGACCTGACCAGCAGCGAAACGATCTGCCTGCCGGAAGGCAGCGGCGCGCAAATCGCCGCGATGGCGTCGGCCGACTTGCTCGTCTTCGCGGAGCGCCGCTGCAGCGGCGGCAGCAGCTTCTCCGGCTCCGTGCGCCGCGTGAGCACGATGTCGATCTACGGCGTCGCCGCCTACGCGATCGCGTACAACCACAACCAACTCATCGTCACTGACCGCGCGGGGTTCCTGACGATTTACAAAACGCCGCGTCCGGGGGCGAAATAACGCCGCGCAGCTGCGTGCTACCATCGCCGGTCGGTCCTAATAATTTGTTGTCCGGAGACTCCATGAACTTCGTTCTTCGCCTTCGTGTCGCCGCTTTCGCGGCGGTGATCAGCCTTTGCGGCAGCGTCGTTTTTGCGTCCGATCCGTGGGACGCGGCGCCGTTCTCTTCCGATCCGAAAGAATTGATCGCCGCGGCGGAGAAAGTGCCGAGCGATGCCGGATTCGTCGTGCTGCTCGACGAGGCCCACTACTCGTTCGAGGCGGACGGCAAGTCGCACACGACGCAGCGCCACATGTACCGCGTCATCGACGACTCGGCGGTCGACGGTCTCGGCACGATCGAAGTTCCGTGGGCGCCCTGGTACAACGACCGGCCGACGGTGCAGGCGCGCGTCGTCTCGAAAGACGGAACGGTGCACACGCTTGACGCGAAAGCGATCACCGAGGCGCCGGCGCGCGAGGATCTCGACATCTTCAGCGACAACCGCGTGCTGCGCGCGCCGCTGCCGGGCGTCGCGGTCGGCTCCGTCATCGAATACGTCATCGACTTCAACGGCAACAATCCCATCGGCGACGCAGGCGCGTCCGACATGTTCCTCTTCGGCGGTTACGCGCCGACGCAGCGCTCGCGGATGATCATCGAAGGGCCGGCCACGCTCGAGCCGAAGCTCGTCAACAAGACCGACCTGCAGGCAAAGACGGAAGAGAAGAACGGACGCCGCATCATGACGTTCGAAAGCGGACGGATCGAAGGCCGCAAAGACTTCGAGGGCTTCCTTCCATTCGACGTCGTGCCGCTGCCGTACATCGCCTTCTCCACCGGCTCGTCGTGGCGGAATCTGGCCACGCGCTACAGCGAGATCGTCGACAAGCAGATCGCCGGAAACGATCTGAAGAAATTCACGCACGACGCCAACGGCAACGCCACCGACCGGCGCGACATCATCGCCCGCTCGCTGGCGGCGGTCGAAAAGAACGTTCGCTATGCCGGCGTCGAAGTCGGCGAGTCGTCGATCATTCCTCGTTCGCCGCGCACGGTTCTCGGCAACAAATACGGCGACTGCAAAGACAAGGCGACGCTGCTCGTGGCCATGCTGCGCGAGTCAGGCATCGCCGCGCACGTGGCGCTGTTGCGCGCGGGCGTCGATTTCGACGTCCATCCCGAGCTTCCGGGCATGGGGCGCTTCAATCACGCCATCGTCCGCGTCGACGCCACCGCGAAGGATCCGGCCATGTGGGTCGATCCGACCGACGACTTCGCGCACGCTGGCGACCTGCCGTCGCAGGATCAGGGCCGCCTCGCGCTCATCGCCGCCGGCGATACGTCGAGTCTGATGAAGACGCCGGAGACGCCGTCGACCGGAAACAAGTACGCGGAGACGCGAATCTACACGCTCCCCGAGGACGGGAAGGCGCACGTCACCGAGATCAGCGAGACCGTCACCGGTTCCGAGGATTCGTTTCAGCGGCATTACTACGCCGAGAGCGATCACACCAAGTACCGCGAGCAGATCGAGAACTACGTCAAGTCGTACTACTCGGCGAAGAAGCTGGAGAAGGTCGAAGCCACCGATCCGCACGATTTGACCAAGCCGTTCCGAGTCACGATCGAGGCGTCGGATGCCGACACCGGCCTCGCGCACGACGGCGATGCCGCCGTGGCCTTCCACCCCGCGAACCTCCTCAACTGGCTGCCGTATCCGATTCGAAATTACGGCGATGACCACGCGGAAGAATCGCGCAGGAAGCGCGTTGGCGAATTCGTCTTTCCCGCGGCGGGCCTGCGCGAGTGGACGTATCGCGTCGTGCCGCCTCCCGGCTACGCGGTCCGCACGCTGCCGCCGAACGAGAGCACGAAGCTCGGCACGACCACCCTGACGAAAGAATTCACGTCGCAGCCGGACGGCACCGTCCTGGCGGTGCTGCGCTTCGACAGCGGTCCGCGGCGTATCAGCGCGTCCGAGTTCGAAGAGACGCGCGCGGCGATGAAAAAAGTCTACGACGCCAAGCCGACCATCATCGGCTTCGATCTGATCGGACAGGCCAAGCTGAACGCCGGCGACGTGACCGGCGCGCTGGCGGAGTTCCGCAAGCTGGCCACGCTGCATCCGAAAGAGGCGCAGCATCACATCGAAATCGCCCGCGCGCTCCTCATCGGCGGCCTCGGCGACGCCGCTCGCGACGAGATTCGCCGCGCCGTCGCGCTCGAGCCGTCGAATGCACGCGCCCAATTCGGCCTCGCCGGCATCCTCGAGTACGACCTCCTCGGCCGCCTTCTCCGAAAAGGCTGCGACATCAACGGCGCGCTGGCCGCACTGCGCAAGGCGAAGGAGCTCGATCCGAAGACCGCCGAGTATCGCGGCGCCCTCGGCAAGCTGCTGACGTACGGCACCGACGGCACCGAATACGGCCCGGGCGCGAAACTCGACGAGGCCATCGCCGAGTATCGCGCCATCGCCAAAGACATTGGCGAGAAAGACGCGAAGCAATTCGACGGCGATCTCATGACCACACTGGCCCACGCCGGCCGCTTCGCCGACATGAAGGAGCTCGCGAAGACGATTCAGGATGCGCAGCTTCGCGAGACCGGACGCATCGTTGCCGTCGCCGCGACCGACGGCTCCGCTGCCGCCGTGCGCGAGCTCGGTGCATTCGACGCGGCGACGCGCCGCCAATATGCGCAGACGATCGGTCAGATGCTTCTGAATCTGCGCCTCTATCCGCAGGCGACCGAGATGTACGAGCTGTCGACGCAAGGCGCGCCGAATGCGTCGTCCGCGCGTCCGTTCATCGAAGCGCTGCGCAAAACGAAACGGATCGAAGAGCTGCCGCTTGACGAGAAGGACCCGCGCGCCGTCGTGCAGAAGATGATTTTGGCCCTGGTCCGCGACGACATGCCCACGCTGAAGAAACTGTTCGCCTTCGACCTCAAGCCGGCCGCTGACGATGAGGACGAAGAAGACCCGCTCACGGTCATGCGCGGCCTGACCACCGGCGCCAACATGCCGGCCGCGGTGATCGGCGATGTCTCGTTCGCGACGCTGCGCGTGCAGAGCGACGGCAACGACAAGAGCGGCTACCGCGTGCGCATCCGCAGCGAGAACGGCGTCAACATGCCGGCGCTTTTTGTCGTCAAGCAGAATGGTGCGTACGTCATCCGCGCCGCGACGTCGACCGTCGACACGATCGGCGCGGCCGTGATGACGCTCGCCGATGCCGGCGACCTCGAGTCGGCGCGCACGTGGCTGAACTGGGTCCGCGAAGACGTGCAGGCGGGCGGCGGCGATGATCCGCTGCGCGGCCTTCCATTCGCTGCGCTCTGGCCGAAGGACAACGCCTCCGCGAACGCGGACGAAATCCGCATCGCTGCCGCGTCGCTGATGCTGCGCAAGGGCGACGAGCGCGGTCTGCCGCTGTTGCTCGCGCAACGTGAGAAAGCGAACGACCACACCAGGACGTGGATCGACGTCGCGCTCGGCGCGGCGTACACCGATCGCAAAGATTGGAAGAGCGTCGTCCCCATCGCCGAGCGACTCACTGTTGCGTATCCCGACTCCGACAACGCCTTCCGTATGCACGTCTTCGCGTTGTCGCTGAGCGGACGGACTGCCGAAGCCGAGGAGCTGGCGAAGAAGCGGCTGGCGAAGAAGCCGAAGGATGACGAGGCCCTGCGCGCGCTGTCGTCGAATGCCGCGAAGGCGCGCGATTACGCAGCCGCGGCGAAATATGCAGAACAGCTCGTCGACGAGCTCTCGCCGACGCAGAACGATTACAACAACGCCGCCTGGTTCGAGCTGTTCGCCGGAAATGTAACGCACGCGATGGAAAACGCGCGCCGCGCAACGGCCGAGGAGTCGCAGACCTCGGCCGCCGCTCTGCACACGCTGGCGACGCTTTACGCCGAAACCGGCAAGAACATCGAAGCCCGCGACGCGCTGCTGCGCACCCTCGACAAGAGCCGCCGCGAGCTACCCGACAGCAGCGACTGGTACGTCCTCGGCCGCATGGCGGAAAACTACGGCGTCCGCGAAGCCGCGCTCGCCGCCTACAACCGTGTGGACAAGAAGGAGAACGACGGCGCCTCGGTATGGGAGCTCGCGCAGCGAAGGCTGGCGGCGATGGGGAAGAATTAACTGTCATCCGAGCTGTCATCCAAGCTGTCATCCTGAGCCCGCGAAGACGGGGGAAGGATCTCGAGTTTGCGGCTCCGGCTGGGACCGGGGGATTCAACCAGCCCGTTCCGACGTGATCGCGCGACTCCCCGCGAATGCCGCCGCGAACTGCTGGAATGCCGTTCGATGCTTCGCGAATGTCAACGCACCCTTCCGGAATGACAAATCGAGCTTCGATCATCTCCCCCGGATGGTCATCAAATGGTCCGGGATCATTCGCAAA
>DATART010000170.1:0-6241 GCA_036264035.1 Thermoanaerobaculia bacterium
CTCATCGAGGTGTCCATCTCCGCTGTTATTTTCGCTTGTGTTTGTCCGCCGGCGCCTATTTTCAGCATTTTTCAGGGGCACATTGAGTCATTCGCTGCGTGGGTGTGTCGACAACTCTACGATTCGTAGATCCCACTCAGCGCAATCTCACAACGTATGTTTCTTTACACGCTGGGACGGTGTGATCGCTGGTTGAATCGCCCAGCTCATGGTGAGCTAGCCAATTGCTCAGAAATGTTGACTTGCAGACGCAGCAAACAGCTGACGTGGTGAACCGGTTATGTTTTTCGCCAACTCACGAGAACGGTGTCGATCGCGGCGCGGACTTCGCCGCGCGCATCGAGGCGGTCGGCTCCGGCGGCTAGCAATTTGTCGTATCCGGTATGGCGGTGGCGAATGTAGGCCTGGACGGCGAGATCGATCGCGGCCGGATCGAAGTCCTTCGCACTTGCCGTTCGGCCGATACGGTTCGAGTGCACCTGACAGGCGTGCGCGGCGATTTCATCGGAAGCAGTCGCAGGAGCTTTCGGATAGCGGCGGCGAATCTCTTCCGCAAACTTTCGGACGTATTCGGCGTCGCGCTCCGCGCGGCGTCCGGATTCAACCTCGCGGCGGCGCTCGCGTACCTCGGCATCATCGAGGCACTCCTCTTCGGCGCGTGCGAGCGCCTCTTCCGCGACGAGGATGCCTTGCCGTTCATATCGCTTGCGCGAGCGGCTGAACCGCAGGACGATCGCGCGCAGCGGCGAGTATTTCGATGCGCGCCGCGTGATGCAGGCATCTCCCGACGGAACGAACGTCAGATGTCCGAGGTCCGCGCAGTCGATGCAGAGTCCTCGCGGTCCCTCTTTTCGGAGGAGGTTGCCTTTGAACAACTCACGACCGCACTCATCGCACTTCGAGTCGCCTCGGCTTATCAGCTCGAAAACAAGGATGTCCTCGTCTGCCACGAAGGGATTCTCGCCGTTCGACAGCATCAGGGCAACGACAAACCGCTCCGCCGCGCCAACTTTGTAGTGGCCTCCTCCGCGGCTACGAACGCGCGGCCCTCGCGTACCCTCGGCAGAGCCGGGGGCTGGATTGCCGCGATCGCGGCGGAAAGCGGCCGCGCTCAAAGAGCCCTGTGGCACAATGCCGCGTCCGCTCGTCCATGCAAGACAACAACACTGAAAAACTCGTCCGAGCCGTCGGGTTCTGGGGCCTGGTGGCGATGTGCATCAATGCCGTCGTCGGCAGCGGCGTGTTTCTCCTCCCCACCGAGTCGTACAAACTGCTCGGACCCTTCTCGCTCTGGGCGCCGCTGATTTTCGCGCTGCCGGTCTTCATCCTCGTGCTCTGCTTCGCCGAGGCTGCCAGCCATTTCAGCGAGCCGGGCGGCGCGTACCTGTACGCAAAGACCGCGTTCGGCGACTTCATCGGATTTGAGACCGGCTGGATGAACTGGCTGGCGCGCGTGACATCGCTCGCGGCGCTGTCGAACGGCTTCGTCGTCTCGCTGGCGCGCATCTTCCCGACGTTGGGAACCGCCTCGGCGCGCATCGCCGTCATCGTGATCTCGATCGGCATCCTCACCGCGATTCACTACGTCGGCGTGAAGTACGGCGCCGCCTCGATCTACGTCTTCACCCTCGGCAAGCTGATTCCGCTGGTCGGTTTCATCATCGTCGCGCTGATCGCCTGGCGGCACAATCCGATTCCGGCATCGATGCACCTCCCGGGTCCCGGTACCGACTGGAGCGGCGCCGCGCTGTTCATGCTCTTCGCGTATGCCGGCTTCGAGAACATGGGCGTGCCGGCGGGCGAGTTCCGCAATCCGCGCAAGGAGTTGCCGCGCGCGCTGCTCGTCGGGACGCTGGCCATCGCCGCGATCTACGTTCTGGCACAGCTCGGCGCGATGTCTGCTCTACCCGATCTCTCGAAGACTGCGACGCCGATCGCCGACGCGGCCGCCGCGCTCGTCGGACCGCTCGGCGCGATCATCGTCACCCTCGGCGCGCTGCTATCGATGGCAGGGACGAACTCCGGCACCGTCCTCGAAGGCTCGCGCATGCTCTACGCGATCTCCCTCGGCCGCCCGCGCCTGCGCGCGATCAGCTACGTCCATCCGCGCTTCCGCACGCCGAGCGTGGCCATCCTGATTCACGTCCTCTTCGCCACGATCCTCGCCTGCGCCGGATCATTCGCGAAATTGGCGATGCTGTCAGCCGTAGCGCGACTGACGACGTATCTCTTCACTTGCGCCGCGATCCCATTCCTGCGCTTTCGCCCCTGGACTCTGATCCTGGCAATCCTCGGCGTCGTGATTTCGCTTGGTCTGTTTGTAACGATGAACCGTTTCAACTTCCTCGCCGCCGGCATCGCGATTATTGTCGGCGCTCTCATCTACGCGATCTCACGAACGGGCGCACAGATTGCTCCATCGTGAGCATGGACAACGACAACTCCCTCACCCTTCGCGACACTGCCAACGGCCTTGCCATTCGCGCCGCGCTGCTCACGCTCGGCGGTCTCTTCATCGGTGGTTGGATCACCGCGTTGGTAATGAAAGTGGCCGGCAAAGCGATCCACCTCCTCGTCCTCCTCGGCGCCGGATTGATCATCACCGGCCTCGGAACCTACGAGGTGAAAAAAGTGCAGCGGCGCTGGAACCGCGACGACGTCAGCAACGTCGCGTAGCCGTCAGCGGAACATCCAGATGCACACCGCGGCGGCGACGATTGCGGCGACCGTGTCTCCGACCAGCGCTGCCGGGATGGCATGGCGCGTTCGCTTCACTCCGACCGCGCCGAAGTAGACGGCCAGCACGTAGAACAGCGTCTCGCTGCTTCCGTAGAGCGTGGCCGCGGTGCGCGAGAGCATCGAGTCAGGGCCGTAGCGTTTGATGACGTCCGTGGTCAGGGCCAGCGAGCCGCTGCCGCTGAGCGTGCGCAGGATGGCCAGCGGAAAAAGTTCGGGCGGGAAAATCGTGCGGCTGAGCAATGGACGCAGCGCGTTCGTGAGCATGTCCATCGCGCCGGACGCGCGGAACATGCCGATGGCGACGAGGATCCCGACCAGGAACGGGATGATGCGGATCGCGACGTTGAAACCTTCCTTCGCGCCCTCGATGAAAACATCGTAGACCTTCACGCCGCGAATCAATCCGATCAGCGGGATACCGACGAGCAGGACGGGAATGGCCCAGAGCGAGATGCCTTGGAGGATTTCGCGGATCATTGGCTGGCCTCGGGGACTGGGGTGTGGGGAGTGGGGGGTGGGAGTTTTGTGGGGAAGAATCGCTGGAGGAGTTTGGCCGTCGTCACTGCGGCTACCGCGCCGCAGAGCGTTGCGATGAGCGTCGTCGGGATGATAGACGTCGGGGCGATCGAGCCGGCGGCGGCGAGCACGCCGATGATCGTCGTCGGGATGAACTGCACGCCGGCGGTGTTGAGGACCATGAACGTCACCATCGGATTCGACGCGGTTTCCTTGTCGGGATTGAGCGTCTGCAGCTCTTCCATCGCCTTGATGCCGAGCGGCGTGGCGGCGTTGTTGAGACCGAGCATGTTCGCCGAGAGGCTCATCACCATCGCCCCGATCGCGGGATGCTCCGGCGGCACCTCGGGAAAAGAATCCGGCTGATCGGGCGCAGGATTCTGCTCAGCATCCCCACCAATCCTGCTTGCTCCGCGACGCGCATGATGCCGAGCCAGAGCGTCATGATGCCGACCAGTCCGAGGGAGATTTCGACGGCGACCTTGGCGGAATCGACCGACGCCTTCGTCAGCGCGGCGGCGTTGCCGGTGAAGATCGCCACGATGAGCGCGATCGCCATCAGGCCGAACCAGATGTAGTTGAGCATGCCAGCGATTGTAGCTGGCGCGGCGGCGGCGAACTACGGATGCGCGGCGTGACGGCGCGTTGCATTCGCGAAGAGCCGTGTGATCGTCTTTTGCGAGGCGGTGTTTCCATTCGTCGTGTTAGAAGTGACCGTGATGAATCGGAAATTCATTGCCTGCATCACAATGGTTGCGGCCGCCGGATGCCACAAGGAAGCCCCGGCGCCGCCCTTCCATCAGCGGCCGTCGATTCTCTTTGTCACGCTCGATACGACGCGCGCCGACGCAGCCGGTCCGGAAGCGGTCGGCGTCACGACGCCGTCGTTCAACGCGCTGGCCGCACGTGGCCGTCGCTTTCGGTGGGCATACGCGACCGTACCGCAGACGCTGCCGTCGCACACGTCGATGTTGACGGGCCTCTACCCTGCCGGCCATGGCGTCCATGAAAACGCGCGGCATGTTGCTGACACACAAACTCTGATCAGCGAGCGATTGCACGCGGCCGGATATCGCACCGCGGCGTTCGTCTCCTCCTTCGCATTGGCAAAACGCTTCGGACTCGCGCGCGGATTCGACATCTACGATGACGAATTGCCGGGCGGGCAACCCGAACGCAACGCCCGGCAGACGACGGATCGCGTGATCGAGTTCTTGCGCGCCTCCGGCAGCTCTCGGACAACCGACAACCGACAACCGACAACCGATGTCCGACAGCCGCTGTTTCTCTGGGTCCACTACTACGACCCGCACTATCCCTACACGCCGCCGGAACCGTTCCGGAGCCGCTATCCGAAGCAGCCGTACTACGGCGAGGTGAGTTTCATGGACGACCAGTTGGGACGCCTCGCCTCGGCGTTTCAGCAGCAGGTCAAAGGTCCGATCGCGATCGTGCTTGTGGGCGATCACGGTGAAGGACTCGGCGAGCACGGCGAGCAGCAGCATGGCGATCTGCTGTACCAGGCCACGATGCATGTTCCGCTCGTCCTCGTCGGACCAGGCGTCGTGTCGGGCGTCAGCGAAACAGCCGTCAGCACGCGGCGCATCTTTCACACGATCCTCGACTGGGCCGGAATCGACGCCACCAACAGTCTGCTGAAGAGCGATGCCGAGGTCGTCGTCGGCGAGGCGATGAAACCGTTTCTTGATTATGGCTGGCAGCCGCAAGTGATGGCGGTCGACGGCAATCGCAAAGCGATCCTGGCAGGCAGGCTCGAGGTCTACGACGTTGCTGCCGATCCGGGCGAGACGCGCGACCTCGCGGCGGCCGCGAATGTCTCGCGGCAATCGCGCGCGGCGTTGCACGACTATCCGATTCCCTCGGTGGACGCGCAGCAGAGCGCGTCGAATCTTTCGTCCGAGGAACAGCGGAAGCTGGCGGCGCTCGGCTACGTAAGCTCCGTCGCCAAACCGGTTATTCGCGCCGACGCCCCGCGCCCTGTCGACATGGCGCCGATGTTTCCCATCCTCGATGAGGCGGCGCGGCTGTTCGTTCACGAGCAGTACGCGCAAGCGATTCCGCTGCTCGAACAGATCCTCGTCAAGGATCCGCACAACCTCGACGCCGCGCTTCGCCTCGCCACGTCCCATTCCGCGCTCGGCCACGAGCAGGCGGCGTTCGCGGCGTATCGGCGCGCCGAGGTCATCGCACCGAATTCGGCGGACGTGCGCACGTACATGGCGCTCCATTACGCGCACACTTCGGAATGGCAGAAGGCCGTGCCGATGCTGGAGCGGATTCTTGCCGAGTCTCCGGACAAAGTCCCCGCACTCGAGGCGCTCGCGCTGCTCCGCGAACGTGAGGGACAGATCGACGACGCCGTCCGCCTTCGCCAGAAGCTCTACACGCTCCGCTCCCCCACCTCCGCCGAGCTCTCTCACCTCGGCGCGATGCAGATGGCCCTCGGCCAGACCGAGCCGGCCATCGAGTCATTCGAGAAAGCGCGCGCACTCGAAGGTGCATCGTTCAAGCACGACACGGAGCTCGGCGTCCTCTATCTCGCCGCGCAGCGTCTCGATGACGCGCGCACGGCGCTCGATCGCGTGACTCCATCCGATCCCAACTACCCGATGGCGCTCTTCAAACGCGCGCAGGTCAGCGTGTTGATCCACGAACCCGACGCGCCATCGCGCATCGCCGCCGCTCGCGCCCACGCGGACAGCACGACGCGCGAGCTCATCGCGCACGAGCGGTTGTTTCAGTAGCGGCGAAGCCGCGCGAGGGCTCCGGAGGAGCCTCGTACGGTAGCCGGTGGTCCGAGCGCCAGCGAGCGACCACCGGTCACCGATCGCGTCGAAATTTTCCGACCGCGGCAGCGGTCGCGGAGGGAATTCACGCCGGTTGGTATTTGATACGCGACCCCGGCCGGGGTCGAGAAATGTCTCCGCTCCGATGTTTCCGGTGGTCGCTCGCTTCGCTCGGACCA
>DATART010000201.1:0-4092 GCA_036264035.1 Thermoanaerobaculia bacterium
GGCGGACGGATCAGCCGGAGCGACGCCAGCGGCGCCTTCACGATCGAAGGTCTGGCCCCGGGCCACTACACATTCAGCGCATCCAAGAATGGCTACTCCGCGGCCACAGTCCGCGATGTCGATATCGCGACGTCCGGACCGGTGCGCATCGTTCTCAAGAGCGGCGGCGTGATCACCGGACACGTGAATGGACTGACCGCGCAGGAGCTCGAACAGACGACGGTGATCGCGAACGGCGCGGGCGCTACGGGCGGACCGATGGGCGGACCTATGGGCAGTACGAGCGCGCCGGTCGACAGCGGCGGCAATTTCCGCATCGAAGGTGCGCCGTCCGGCACCGTGCGCATCTCGGCGCGCACCGGCGCGATGTTCGGAGGTTCGAGCAAGACGGCGGCGCCGAAGACGGTAGAGCTGGAGCCGGGCGGCACCGCGCAGGTCGATATCGATTTCAAATCGAGCACGGTCGTCCGCGGCCGCGTCACGCGCAACGGCGCTCCCGTTCCCAACGCACAGGTGATGTTCATCCCTCGGGGCGCGAAGAGCCAGACCTCCGCGAGCGCCTCCGCCGACGCCGACGGCCGCTACGAGCTGAGCGGTCTCGATGACGGAACCTACACGGTGCAGGCGATGGACATGGAGCGCCTCAATCCGTTCGCGACGCAGTACGACGTCCACGGTTCCGGCACGTTCGACATCGCCATCAAGACCGTGACGCTTCGAGGTCACGTCGTCGACGCGGCAGACGCGCGCCCTCTCAACGAAGCGAGCGTGGAGCTTCGCCCGTCTACCGGTCAGACGATATTCGGCGGGCGCAACGGCCAGACCGATTCCTCCGGCAACTTCACGATCGAGAACGTCGCCGCCGGCACCTACCAGATCACCGCGGACAAAGCCGGCTACGGCCACGATGCGCGGCAGATCATCATCGGCGACTCGACTCCCGAAGACGTGCAGTTCCGCCTGTCGCCGAGCGACGGCATCACCATCCGCGCGATCGATACGCGCGACAACACGCCCGTGACCGTGAACGTCCTCCGCGTCGTCGATGCGCAGAACAATGAGCTTCCCTCGGGCGCCAACTTTTTCGGCAGCAGCGAGGTCGTCAAACTGCCGCTGGCGCCGGGCACGTACCAGGTTACGGTCACGGCACGCAACTACGCGCCGCAGACGATTTCGATGTCGTCGCCGTCGCAGCAGACGGTCCGCTTCTCCCCCGGCGGTACGATCATCCTTCACTCGCGCGACTCGGCCACCCGCCGCTTCCGCCTCGTCGATTCCTCGGGCGTGGCGTACGGCATGAATCCGGTCTCGCAAGGAATCATGTCGCTTCCGCCCGGCACGCTCCCGCTCAACAACGTCGCCGCCGGCACCTACCGGCTGGAAATCCTCGACAACAACGACCGCGTCACGAAGAGCATCGATATCGTGCTCAAGGACGGGGAACAGAAGGATTTCGACGTGTGATAGCATTTCGATATCATGGACGTGCTCATACGCCTCCGCAAAGCTACGGTGAAGGAACTGGAGGAGCAGGCGAAGGAAAACAATCGGTCGCTCGAAGCCGAGTTGAAGGCGCTTCTCGATGAATGGGCCGAACGAAGCGCGGCTGGAAACACTCTCCGCGTCGTTCGCCCGGGTCGGAGGATATTTTGAAATTATGAATGTGCTCATCCGCGATCTGAACGACGACACAGTCGAGACGTTGAAAAAACGCGCCAGTGAACGCAATCGCTCGTTGCAGGCTGAGTTGAAAGCGATCGTCGAGGAGGCGGCAGCCCAGGATTGGAGCAAGACATGGGCGGCCGCCGATCGAATCTTCGAAGAGTTGCGCCGAAGCGGTCAGAAGTTCTCAGACACTACGCAGTTGCTGCGCGAGGACCGTGACCGGTGACGCTGTGGGTCGTTGACGCGAGCGTGATTATCAAGTGGTACGTACCTGAGAACGACTACGCTGCCGCGCGTGCAATGCGGACGGCCGAAATCGAACTAGCCGCGCCGGATCTTCTGTTCGTCGAAATGTCGAACATCCTGTGGAAGCTGGTGCGCCGCCGCGAAATGGAATCCATGCGAGCGATCGAGATCATCGAGGAGGTCGCCACGTCGCCATTCATTACGTTCTCCACGCAGAGTCTCGCGCGCGATGCGCTGGAGCTCGGCATCGCGACCGGCCTCAGTGCTTATGACGCCTCCTACGTCGCGCTCGCGATTAGGCTCAACACTCCTCTGATTACAGCCGATGAGAAGCTGGTGCGAAAGGTAGCGGGCACGCACGCGGCCAATCACGTCACCCTTCTAGCCAATCACACCAACTAACCCTCAATCCGCGTCGTGATCGTGCTCGTCGATCGGCGGCGGCTCGGGGATTTCGATGGCGGCTTCAAGGGGAATGCGGTCCGCGCGCGGGGCCATGGGGCCGCCGAAGTTCTTGCGGTATTTCTCGAGGCGCTTGAAGAGGTGGTGGAGATCGTACGTGAGGCGCAGGACGGTCCGGCGCAGCTTGAACTTTACGCGTTTGAATGCTTCGAGGTCGTCGCCGCGCAGCGTGGGGAGGAAGGACTGGATCTCTGAGATGCGCTTGCGGACTTTGTCCAGATCTTTGTCCTGCACGTTGACGAAAAGCTCTTCGCCGCCGATCAGCATCGGTTCGGTGCCGGTCATCTGGTCGTCGAACCAGCGCCAGAGCTGGATCAGGTCGATCTTCCGCCCCTTCGAGAGGAAGCGTGTCTCCAGCAGGTCCTGGCGGAAGTAGCCGAGGAGCTTGCGGTCGTCGGCGTGGTTGAACTCCTCGTCGGTGAGGTTGCGCGTGTTCCAGACGCCGTAGCGGATGATGTCGTTGCGGGTGCTGCGGAGCTGCCGGAGCGTCTCGTCGAGGACTTTGAACGGCACCTGAGCGAGCGTTTGCGGCTCGGATTGGGTTACGGGCATGCGCTCGAAGAATACATTACTCGGCGGGAACGAAGATCGGATCGCCGGTGGCGTTGTCGACGACGGACGCCCACGCCAGCGCATGACCGTTCGCCGTCAAGACTTCGAATTCGACGCGGCCGTCCGCGATCGGCGCGCTCGTGATCGCGTCGATTGAAAACTGTACGACGCCGAGCGCGCCCACCGTGCGATCCGCGCTGCCCATGGCGTGGCCGGCGGCGTCGTAGAGAGTGAAGCGGACCACTTCGTCGATGCCACCGGTGTTGAGCGCGCCGAGGTTCGTGCGGAACGCCGTGGAGCGCTCGATGTGAAGCAGTTCGCGCGGTCCGCCGAGGTCGGCCGGGCGGAGCGGCACGAACTGGCCGTAGGTTCCTCCCGGTGATGATGTGGCCGTGCGCGACGTGGCGATCAGACCGCCGTCGAGATCCGCCCGCACCGAGCCGAATCCGCTGCGGCCAAACGACGCGGCCACGATGTCGTCGAGACGAAGCACCTGATGTGCGCCGACGCTGCCGGACTTCACTACTCGCTCCGCGGTGACCGAGTCGGTGTAGGTCAGCACGTAGCTGCCGCCGCTGTCGCCTAGCGCGCTGAGAAAGACGTCGCTGCGCCAGAACGTGTTCACACCCGGCTGACTGATGACCGGCGCGGAGAACGATCCGGCCCGCGGCGCGGCGGCGGGGACGTAGATCGGATCGCCGCTGCGATTGTCGATGACGGAGCTGTAGGCAACGATGCGCGCATCGCCGCTGACTACGCGCAGCTCCGCCGTCATCAGCGCGGCGCCGGCGGCGGGGAATTGCGTCTGGCCGAACGGAACGATCGGCAGATCCTGCTCGGAAACGATGCTGCCGCTGCCGCCGTCGTACAACGTCACGTGAACCGTGCCGCTGCCGCCGCCCGTCTCCGCGAACCCCACGTTCGTCCGGAAATCCGGCGTGGCCTGGATTCTCGGCACGTAGACGACCGCCGCCGACTCGCTCGTCGATATCGCCGGAATGAACTGACCATACGTTCCGCCGTTTGCGCGAGTGAAAGTGCGGCTGGTGATCACCAGCGCGTCGGTGTCGCCGAGGAACTCGAGCTGGCCGACGCCGCTCGTACGCAACGTTGCGGCAACGACGTCATCGAGCGCGACGACCTGCCGCGGGGCGGTCGACAGCTTCA
>DATART010000213.1:0-6705 GCA_036264035.1 Thermoanaerobaculia bacterium
CTCACCGGTTGGGGTTCAGTGATCGGCAGGTATCCGGACGGCACGCCCGCCGTGGTGCAAGGGCAATCCGGAAAGGGATGGATCGTTCTCACCGGATTCCATCCCGAGGCGCCGGAGAGCTGGCGTCGCGGCATGGAGTTCTCCACGCCGGCAAGCGTCGACAATGCCTACGCCGTGATGCTCATCCGAACGGCCATCGAGCGGCGTTCGCTACCGCACTTCTGAGGAGGAGGTTGCAGATGCAGGTCGAGGTCGAAGTAGTCTCGCCAAGATTGCTGGCGGCCGTCCGGCGAGAGGTTGCCGCCGGCCGGGTTGGGGACGTCTGGCGGCCTGCGCTCGATCAGGTCTGGGCATTCCTGCGCACTCAGCCCGGCCTTCGGACCGATGGACACAACATCTTCCTGTACCACCATGGCGATCCGATGCGCGCCGACTTCGGTGTCGAAGTCACGCGGGAGTTCGCCGCATCCGGCGAGGTCAGGCCGGTGAGGACTCCGGGCGGCGAGGCGGCCGTGGTCCGACATGTCGGCCCGTACGACGGGCTGTCCGCGGCGCACAGTGCGATTCACGCCTGGACGAAAGAGAGCGGCCGTTCTCTGGCCGGAACGTCGTGGGAGATTTACGGTGATTGGAACGAAGATCCTGCGAAGCTCGAGACGTTGGTGACGTATCTGCTCTGCTGATTCGCAGGGAGACCGGTTCACGCGGAGGCGCGGAGGACGCGGAGCATGCCACCCGAAAGCTTGGCAGAAGGTCTTTTGCCATCTAAAGATGACATTTACCCTTCTGCAGAAGGTCTTTTGTCATCTAAAGATGGCATTTACCCTTCTGCAGAAGGTCTTTTGTCATCTAAAGATGACGTGGGCACAGACGAATCTGTCATTTCAGCTTCTGCGTTCCGCTCTTTTGCCGTCTGAAGATGCCTTTACCGAATTCGTTCGCGCAGCGCGGCCACTTTCGTGCGGCCGACTGGTAGCGTCGTACCGTCGTGAAGCACGACGGAGTAGCGCGAGCCTTCGTGCGCAATGAGGCGTTTGATGCGGTTGGCGTCGACGATGATCGACTTGTGGATCCGTTCGAAATGCGGCGGGAGGATGCTTTCGATCCGTTCGAGCATGCGGTCGTGCATCCGCGTAACGCCGCCGTTCAGCACGATCTCCGACCGCGCGCCGCAGCCGCGGATGTAGACGATGAGGCTGAGAGGCACGAACTCGATGCCGCCATTGGCGCGGATGCCGAGGAATTCGGCGGAGCGTTCGGAGCGCGTGGCGGGCGAGAGGATGCGATTGAGAGCGAGCGCCAGGCGGTCGCGGCTGAACGGCTTCGGTACGAAATCGCGGACGCCGTATTCGAAGGCGTTGATGGCGCGCGTGGTATGGGCGGAGATCACGATCGTGTCGAACGCGCGCGACGTTGCGTCGCGCAGCAGATCGAATCCGTCGCCGCCGGAGAGATTGAGGTCGAGGAGAAGGAGGTCGAACGCCGCGTCGTCGATCCGGCGGCGGGCATCGGTGACATCCGCGGCGACGACGATCTCGCCGGCCTGCGGCCCGAGGATTTCGGACGTGAGGCGCGCGACCCGGCGGGCGATCACTGCTTCGTCCTCGACGATCATGATTCGAAGCGCGTTCATACCGGTACCTCGATCGTGGTTGTCCAATTCTCTTCGGACGCCGACGCTGCGTACGACCAGCGGCCGGGATAGTTTTCCTCGAGCCGGGCTTTGACGTAACGCAACCCGGTGCCGTCGCCATTGACCGCCGCCTGGCGCGTTCGGGGCGCATCGAGGACGTATCGCCGCAGGTGGTCCCGCCGTTCCTCGCGCAACGCGAATACGACGTCCGTCTGTGCGTACTGATTGTGCGTAATCGCGTTTTCGATGAGCGTATGAAAGATCGCCGGAGGCACCGGCGCCGTTTCGTCGACGCTGTTCGTCTGCAGCGAGAATCGCGTCCCCTTCCGGCCGCTCATCACCATCAGATGCGCGCGGCACAACGCAATCTCCCTCGCCATCGGAATTGACACATCCGCCGAGACCTCGGCGAAGATCCGAAGCTGGCCGGCAAACGCTTCGAGAAAGCGGACGCCTTCCTCCGGGCTCTGTTCGATCCATTCCATGGCCGCGGTCAGCGTGTTCATCACGAAGTGCGGCTGAATGCTCTTCTGCAGAAGCGCGATCTCCAGCCGCGCGGCGCGAAGAAGCGTCCCTTCGTGCTCGCGGCGTTCGCGGCGAAGGTCGATCGTCATCGCGATCAGGAGCACGAGGATCACCGCGGCAAAGGCGAAGAAGAAGGCGTTGTCGCTGAAGCCGTAGCCGCCGGTGAGCAGCGCGACGGTGAGGATCGCCGTGCCGATCGCCGCCGGAATCACAGCCGTCTTCACCCGCCCGATCGCCACGGCAATCGTCACGCCGCAAACGGCGACCGAGGCAGTGAACATGTTCAGGCAGCCGTCGTCGAACGTGCCGCTCGACCTTGCGGCGATGACGAGCACCACCGCGGTTCCGAGAAGCCATGCCATCGGGCGGCGAAGCCGGAAGTCGTAGACGAAGTAGGCCGGAAGAAGCAGCGCGACAGCGAACGTGAACAGCGAAACGATCGTCAGCCGGACGATGTGCCAGTCATACGTGTAGCCGACCGTCCAGCGCCACGTCTCGGCGATCGCCAGCAATGCGGCGCTGAAACAGAGAAGCGCGAAAACGAGCAGCGATGCGCGGCGCGTCGTGGCGGCGAAAAGCGCGAGGTAGTAGAGGCCTATGACGATGAAGACGCCGCATCCGGCCAGTGGCAACAATTGCGCGACGATGCGGCTGCGCAGCATCTGCTCGTAGTCGCCGATGGCGATGCCCTGAAACCAGTTTGCGGAATTGCCCGCGGGAAGTGCGACGCGCATCGCGAGAAGATGCGGGCCGGGCGCAGCGCCGCCGCGCGGAATCGGGAAGAAGTTGTCCATCGGTCCCGGCTTGTCATCCGCACCGCCGCGCCCGATCAGACGGCCGTCCCAATAGATCTCCGTCGACGCAATCGCGGCTTCGTAGACGCAGAGAACGTGGTCGTCGAATCGCGCCGGAAGTTCGGTGCGGCGCCGGATCCAGAACGTACGGCTGAACGGCTTCAAGCGATAGAAAACCGCGTTGCTCCATCGGCTGTCGTCGAACTGCGGCGACAACCAACGCGCGTCGTTGCCTTCGGCGATGCGTCCGACGTCGACCGAGGCGATCGCGCCATGAAATCGGGAGCCGGCGTCGCGCCGCTTCGCACAACCGAACGCACCAATGAGCGCGGCAATGAGCGCGAATGCGACGATGATTGCGCGCTTCGAGACGTTCATTCGACTGGAGTGGACCGCGGGAGCCATAGCCGCGACAATCGTCGCATGAAAACGAAAGTCCTCGTACTCGCCGCTCTCGTTGCGCAGTCGCTCGCCGCCGCGCCACTCCCGCAACGCGTCGACGCCTATCTGAAGCCATTCCTTGGCTACCACGCGTTCAGCGGCGTCGTGCTGGCGGCGAAGGGCGATCGCGTTCTGCTCGAAAAGGCTTACGGCATGGCCAACGCGGAGTTCGGCGTGCCGAACACGCCGCGGACGCGCTTCGCCATCGCCTCGATTACGAAGCGCTTCACCGGAATCATCCTGCAGCGGCTCTTCGACGAGAAGAAACTCGCGCCGGATGATCTCCTGTCGAAATGGGTTCCCGATTTTCCGTCGGCCGATCAGATCACCGTCACGCATCTGATGAACCATCGCTCGGGTTTGCGCGATCCGGCCAAGCTGCGGCTGATCGTACGCAGGAACTATTCGTCCGCGCAGGTTGTCGAGTTGCTGAAGACGGAACCGATCGTCAGCAAGCCAGGCGACGTCTATTCGTACACGACCGCGAATTACGCGATCCTCGCGCACATCATCGAGCGCGTCACCGGGAAAACGTACGCCGAGGCGGTGAAGCAGTACGTGTACGAACCGGCGAAGATGAGCGACTCGGGCGAGCTGACTACGACCAGCGTCGTACCGCGCCTGGCGTCGGCGTACATGCCCGATCCGTTCGGCCACGGAGTTTCCGTGTGCGGTCCCGAGGACACGTCGTGGAAAGTTGGAGGCGGCTCGTCGTACTCGACGGCGCGCGATCTGCTGCGGTTTTCGCGCGCGGTTTACGACGGCACGCTTCTGCCGAAGAAAATCGCGGCGGATATGTTCGCCCTGTCCGACGCCGCCGGCAGGAAGGCGCTGAGCTCGAGCGGTTCGTTCCCCGGCGCGAGCGCGAACGTCCTCTACTTTCCGGCCGAGGAAGTGACCGTCGTCGTGCTCTCGAACAACTACGCATCCGTGCCGAGCACCATCACCGAGGCGGTAGCGCGGATGGTCTTCGGCGAGACGGTGGCCACGCCGTCGGTCAAACTGGCGGCGAATCCGAACGATGCCGATCCGCGAATCGCGGGCGACTATCGCATTCCGAGCCGCGGCTGGACGTTCACGGTCTCATTCCGCGATGGAAAGCCGATCGCGGCGTGGACCGACATCCGCATGTCGGCGATGCTGCGGATGTCCGATGACATGTGGTTCGAACCGCTGGACTGGGCCACGCTGCAGTTGAAGTTCGACGATGCCGGCAAGTTCGTCGACGGGGCGTTTACGATCCCGGGCTTCGGTGGGCCGCAGAAGGTCGAGCGCGCCCCTTAGTCGCAATGAACGTAGAAACGGTTTCCGTCCAGGTCCTCAATCGTGAACTGCCGCAAGCCCCACGGTTTCGTCTCAAGCGGCTCCACGATCTTCGCACGTGACGATCGGAGCTCGTCGTACGTGGCGTCGATGTCGGCAGCGAAGATCCAATGAACCGCCGGCTCAAACGGTAGCTGCCGCCTTCGGAAGAAAATCGCGACGTTGCCGCGAGAGACGGCGCCGATATCGCCGCCCGGGTAAAGCCAGCCGATTTCAAAGCCGAGGACATCACGGTAGTACTGCTGCGCGCGCTCCACGTCTGCGACCGGCAGTTCCGGGACCGGCGGACCGATGGTCGTCAGCGGTTTCATTTCTATGCGTGCGCGAAGCGTGAGGCTGACTTCTCGCCGAAGGTCTCGTACCAGAACTTGGCCATGATGTTTTCTGCAAGCTGGAGGCGGTAGTCGGCAGAGCCGCGGACGTCGCTGATCGGCTTGATCTCGTCGCGGGCGATGCGTCCGGCGTGCTCGAATGTATCGAGCGTTGCCGACTTCCCTTGCAGGAACCCCTCGGTGCGCGGAAGCCGGATCACAGTCGGCGCGACGCCTCCGTAGACAATGCCGGCGCGGTCGATGCGATCGCCGGTCATGGCCAGACGGATGGCGGCGGTGAAGGCGGAGATGTCGAGGTCTTTGCGGCGCGAGACTTTGTAGAGCTTGAGCGTGTCGCGGACGATGCCGATGCGGACGCGGGTGATGATCTCGTCCGGCTGCAGGTCGAACTTGCGGTAGCCGAGGTAGAAGCGATCGAGGGGGACGGCTCGGGTGCCGTTGTTCATCTCCAGCATCGCGCCAGCGACGAAAAGATACGGCAGCGTGTCGCCGATCGGCGATCCGTTGGCGATGTTGCCGATGAGCGTTCCGGCGTTCTTGATCTGCGGGGAACCGAAGATGGCCATGATTTTCGCCAACTCGGGGATGCGATCGGCGATGAAGGTTTCGAAATCGGCGAGGCTCGTGTTCGCGCCAACGACGATCGCGCCGTCTTCCTCGCGCAGTTCGTTGAGCGATGCAATCTTCGCAAGCGACAGCATCGCGGGCGCGGCGTAGTTGCGCTTGTTGACCCAGACGCCGAAGTCGGTACCGCCCTGCACGATCGTGCATCCGGGATGATCGCGTTTGAAGGCGATCGCTTCCTCGATCGTGGCCGGCGCGCAGAAGTTTCCGACGGTGACGGAGTCGTGTGCGTCAGGCAGCGCCGGATAGCGGTCGCGCATCTTCGTCGATTCGCTTCCGTCCACGGCCAGCGCGGCTTTGATGATCGGTTCGTAGCCGGTGCAGCGGCAGAGGTTTCCAGTCAGTCCGTCGCGGACTTGTTTCTCATTCACTCGGTCGCACACTTCGAACATCCCGGCCATGGCCATGACGAACCCCGGCGTGCAGTAGCCGCATTGCGCGCCGTGGCATTGCACCATCGCCGTTTGAACGGGATGCAAATCGTTTTCGCGCAGCCCTTCGACCGTCACGATGGACGATCCATCGAGCTGCGCAAGGTTCAGGATGCACGAATTGACGGGACGGTAATCGTCCTTCGCCGAACGCCGGGTGAGCACCGTGCAAGCGCCGCAATCGCCTTCCTCGCAGACGATCTTCGTGCCGGTGGCGGCGACGTCCTGACGGAGGTAGTTCGCGAGCGTTTGGAACGCGGCATCGCCTTGAATGCGATGCTCGCGGCCGTTGATATGGATGAGGATGTGATCGCGCACGGGTTTTACAACCGGACGATCCCGTTGTACGTCTCCGGACGGCGGTCCCGATAGAACTGCCACGTGTTGCGGACCTCTCGGATCTTGTCCATGTCGAGGTCCGCGGTCACGAGCGCGTCCTGGTCGCGGGGACCGACGGCGAGCATCTGGCCGCGCGGATCGCAGAAATAGCTCTGGCCGTAAAACTCGCCGATGCGCCACGGCTCCTCGAAACCGGGCCGGTTGATCGCGCCGACGAAATACTGGTTGGCCACCGCCTGGGCCGGCTGCTCCAGTTTCCAGAG
>DATART010000302.1:0-4146 GCA_036264035.1 Thermoanaerobaculia bacterium
CCGGGTCTCTTGGATAAGCCCCCCCGGTCTCTTGCGAGAGCCCCCCGGGTCTCTTTGACGAGTCCCTCGGGTCTGTTCTGAGAGGGAGAGCGGATCTATTAGAGGTGGTGAGGTGACCCCGGTTTTCGTACCAGTCGATCAGGAGCCGGCAGGCTCTTCGCTCCGAGTACGATGGGGCAACTAGATCGATGCGATCTTCGTTGTCCTCTGAAGGTGTCAGTCAAGCGCGCGCGTGAACCGTCCCCTCTACCGTCTCGCGACAACGATCATTCTTGGCGACCCCCTCGGAAAACGGACGAAGATCAAAATCCCCCCAGGTACTCTCAACCCTGAGAGGGAAGACCTCCTCCAACGTCCACGAACGCATCGTCGACGCGGCGGACACACTCGCCAATCCCTTCGTGTACCGATACCGCGCGTTCCACACCGAGGGATCGCCAGTCGCCGTCCACGACTCCTCGACCATCAGATCGCCGTGATGATGCTGAGACACACCACCTTCCCGACGATACAATCGCTCGATCACGACGCGGCCATCGTGCAGGACGTAAGGATTTTGTCAGCGTCGCGCGGATGCGCCGAAATCGATCGCGCCCGCTGCTACAGTCGGCGAACGTGGTTCAGTTCAATCGATCGAATGCCGGCACGCTGATCCTGCTCTCCCTGCTGATCGCTGCGATGTTGCTGACGGCGGCCCTTACCTTCGAGGCTGTGACCGCGGAGCGCGCACATCAGGCAGCGGTGCGGCGGGCCATCCGCGATGACGCTTCGGTGGTCGCCGACGATCTTCTGCACCGGACGGTCTTCGAGTTCGAGATGTTTGCCTCGCGGCCGTTGCGCATGGTGATCGCGAACCATCTGTACGACCAGAACACGTTGCCCGTGCCCGCGGAGCTGGCGGTGGATAACCGCATCACCGACGCCAGGTTCGTCATCGATCGTCTCTTTCTCATCGATACGAAGCAACGGTACGTTTCGCCGCCGCTGCCGGAGCCGCTTCAAACCTGGGCGCTGACGAAGTTCCCCGCGATCGTCCGGGACCGCGACGCGAAAGGCCAGCAGATGACGTATCGCTTCCGCCTCAACGGGCAGGAGCGTCTGGTCGTCTATGGCGTCGCGCAACTCGATCAGGGACGCATCTTCGCCTTCACGATTCCGGAGAAAGCGATCGGCATTCTTGCCGCGCGCGCGTTTTCGCGGCGCTCGGCATTCCCCGGCGTCCTCGGCGGGGGAAAGCTGACGAACGCCGACGTTTTCATCCGCATGTCCCGCGGCGGAACGGAGGTCTTCCGCACTCCCGGCGCGTTCGACGATGCACTCGGCCTGACCATGCAGGCACCTCGGGCGATCTACGGCGACGCGGTCGGCGGCCTGACCGTGCAGTGTTCCATTGCTCCGCGCGCCATTCCGGCGCTCATCCCCGGCGGCCTGCCGCGCTCGCGCCTTCCGCTGCTCGTGCTGATGCTGGCAACGAGCTCGATGGTGCTGATCGCAGCGTTCATGGTCCTCCGGCGCGAGCGGCAACTCGCCGACCTTCGCTCCGATTTCGTCTCCGGCGTCTCGCACGAATTGCGCACGCCGCTCACGCAGATCCGCATGTTCAGCGAGACGCTGCTGCTCGACCGCGTCCGCTCGCCCGCGGAGCGGCAGCGTTCTCTCCGCATCATCAACGAGGAAGCCCAACGCCTGACGAACCTCGTCGACAATGTGCTGTTCCTCTCCCGCGGTTCGCGCGCCCGCGTCACACCGAGCGTCGGCGACTGCGACATGGAAGCGCTCGTGGCGGACACGGTCGAGGCATTTGCGCCGCTGGCCATGCGCCGCGACGTCGTCATCACCGCCGACACGCCGCCGCGCCTTCATGCGCGCGTCGACGCCGAGGGGTGGAAACAGGTGCTGACGAACATGCTGGATAACGCGGTGAAGTACGGACCGCCGGGACAGACCGTGCACGTTCGGCTTCTGGCCAGCGGCGGCCTGATGCGGCTGGAGGTTGAAGACGAAGGGCCGGGCGTGCCGGTGGATGAGCGCGAGTTCGTGTGGCGGCGTTTCCACCGGCTCGATCGCGATCGCGGTACTGCCCGATCGGGAAGCGGCCTCGGACTGGCCATCGTGCGCGAAATCATCCTCGGCCAGGGCGGCCGATGCTGGGTCGAAAAGGCGCCTGGCGGCGGCGCGCGATTCGTCGTCGAGGCTCCGCTGAACGCGCCGGCGGAAACGCCAGCACGGACGGAGGGGCGCGCGTGAAGCAGATCCTCATCGTGGAAGACAACGCGGAACTCGCCTACGGCTTGCGCAACAATCTCGAGATCGAGGGCTACGCGATCCAGGTCGCGGGCGACGGACAGACCGGCCTCGATGCGGCGCTGCAGTCGGCGCCCGATCTCATCATCCTCGACCTCATGCTGCCGAAGCTGGACGGCTTCCGCGTCCTGCGCACCATCCGCGAAAACGGCCTGCGCATGCCCATCCTGATCCTCACCGCGAAGGGCGACGAATCGGACAAAGTGCGGGGCCTCAAGATGGGGGCCGACGACTACGTCACCAAGCCGTTCGCGCTTCTCGAGCTGCTGGCCAGAGTCGAAGCCATGCTGCGGCGCGGCATCTCCACGGAGGCCAGACACGTCGGCACATTCGGCGATGTCGTGGTCGACTACGCCAGCCGCACGGTGACCAAGCACGGCGAACCGGTCTCGCTGTCGCGCAAAGAGTTCGACCTCCTCGCGGCCCTGCTGGCGAAGGAAAACGCCGTCGTACCCCGTCTCGACCTGATGCGCGCCGTCTGGGGTTACGCCGACTCGGTCATCACGCGGACGATCGACACGCACATCGCCGAGCTTCGCCGAAAGCTCGAAGACAATCCCAGACTCCCCGAGCACATCCTGACCGCCCCGACGATCGGATATCGATTGAAACGGGATTAGCGACTCGCGCGCAACACTGGGCCAGCTACGTCGACAACAAATCGACCGACCAGACCTTCATCCGCCCCATCGAATTGCACTAAAAGGCTGGGAGAATTCAACGATCTTCGCGGGCGACTTGGTTGCGCGCGAAGGCGCGCTCGACAATCCAGCCCCGCGCTTGGCGCGGGGAAACCGTGCGCAAACGACGTTCGTGGCCGCGGAGGCGGCCACTAGAAAAATGCTCGCGCCGCGCGCGACCTTCTAGCGGGCCGCCTCCGCGGCCGCCGATCGTGCTCGCGCCGCAAACCCCGCGCCGAGCGCGGGGCTGGATTGTCGAGCGCGCCTTCGCGCGCGAGCACGTGCGAATCTTCTCCTCTGGAGGGCCACTGCCCTACGTCCGGGACGCCCTGTCCTCCTGCGAGGAGAGCGGGCGAGACCGATCGCTAAGGGCTGCAAGCTAAACTGCTGAAAACACGCGCGGAATACTCTTCCGTGGCGTGGCACGTCGCCCGCACTTGGGCGGGCAGTTCGAGAGGAAATCATGCGCAAGTCGACACTCCTTTTTTTTGCAGCGATCGCGGTGGTCGCTCTTCCTTCATTTGCACGCGACCGCAGTCACTCCTACATCACCTATGACGACGGGGGGACGACCATCCGGCAGTCCGAGGACGGGCGCGACGTCGATGCGCGCGTGAATATGCCGGTGTTTCCGGGGGACGAAGTCACGACTGGGCGGCGCGGGCGGGTCGAGATCCGGATGGCGGACGGCAACATCATCGCCCTCGATCGCTCGACTTCCGTTGAATTCAAATCGATTCTCGATTCGTACGATGGCGACTCCGAGCAGACCGTCGTCGAATTGAAGTACGGCCATGTCGCCATCCAGCGCGACGATGAGACTCGGCAACTCCTTCGTCTCGATACCTCGAACGCCAGCTATGCCGCGACCGAGGTTGCGACGTACGCCGTTGAAACCGACGCGAAGAACAGCGATCGCGTCAGCGTGTTCGACGGGACGATGGAAGTCCGCACTCCAGCGCGCACCACGCGCGTCCGCGAAGGCGAAGAGGCGCGCATCGATGACGGCGGCATCTACGACCTCGTCAATGCGCACAACACGGCAGATGAATTCGAGCGCTGGTTCATCCAGCGCGCCTCGCGCTACAGCACGGCCAGCGGAAAGTATCTCGATCGCTCGCTTGCATACTCCGAGGCCGAGCTGGGAACGGAAGGGTCATGG
>DATART010000306.1:0-2031 GCA_036264035.1 Thermoanaerobaculia bacterium
CATTCTGAGCCGCCGACACCCCGGAGGGGTCGAGGACGGCGAAGAACCCCCGGCTGCTAACAACGGGAGGGCGGCGGTTATCAGCCGGGGATCCTTCGCCGCGCTTGACCCCTCCGGGGTGTCGCCGGCTCAGGATGACAAGGCGGTCCGCTTCGATTTCCGCTTCATCCCCGATTCCGAGATTGCCACCTTCTTCGCCGCCGCGGACGTCGTCCTCGCGCCGTATCGCATCGAGGCGCAGAGCGGCGTCGCGCTTACCGCATTTCATTTCGCGCGGCCAGTGATCGCGACGACTGTTGGCGGATTGCCGGAGATCATCGATGGCAACAACGGCATCCTCATCCCACCCGAGGATCCGTCCGCGCTCGCGAACGCGGTCGACGAATTCTTCACCTCCCGCGACCGCCCCGCGATGGAACGTGCCGCCGCGGCCTCGGCGAACCGCTACTCCTGGCCGGAATACGCTGCTGTGTTCGCGGCCTTAGTGGACGGGAGATGAAACTCAACCCCAGCCGCATCAAAGTCGGCCTCGAGCTGACCTCAAAGTGCAACCTCCGTTGCGGGATGTGCCCGCTGCCGGTGCTTCGGCGCCCGTACGAAGACATGGCTTGGCCGATGGTGGAGAAAGCCGAGCGCGAGATTCACGGCGCGGGGCTGAAGCTCAAGTGGCTGCACGAGATGGGCGAACCGCTGCTCTACGCGCGCATCGATGACGCCATCCGCCTCTTTCCCGAGGCCAGTCTGTCGACGAATGGATTGGTATTGACCGAAGAGATCGGCGCAAAGCTGCTGGCCTCACCGCTGAAACGCATCCGCATCTGCGTCGACTCCGTGAATCCCGAGGTCTATCCGCAACTGCGGACCGGGGGCGATTTCGAGAAGTTGGTCGTCCTCACAAAAGCGTTCCTCGAACAAGCCAAAGGGCATCCGATCCGCATCGAGATCCAGAAGATGCGCTCGCGTCTCACGCTCGAAGAGACGGTCGATGACTTCCGCAATCTTTTTGACCTGAAGCAATACAAGAACGCACGCGTGATCGAGAAGACCTGCGAAGCGCTCGACGTCAACGAAGAGACCGATCTGCACGGCAAGTTCTACGGTTGCGTGCAGGGCGCGTTCTTCACGTGGGTGGTGATCTTCGCCGACGGCCGCGTCACGCACTGCTGCTACGACGCGCACGGCGATCAGGTCCTCGGCGATCTGAAGACGCAGACGCTCGATGAGATCCTCGACTCGCCGCGCTTCGCCATCATGCAGGACGCCTTCGCGCGGCGCGATTTCACCAACCTCCCGCGTTGCGCCGAGTGCTTCAAGCACGGCGGTGAATCGAACGCGTTCAACGACGTCCTCACGCGCGTGCAGAACCTCCCCGGCGTCGCCAAAGACGTCGTGCGCAAAGTCATCGACGTGCGGTATCGCACGTGATCCACATTCTCAACGTCATCTTCGGACTCATCCCCACGCTCATCCTCGGCGCGAGCATCGCCGCGGGCGTCGATGACGACCGTCACCATCGCAGGACTTTTGTCCTCGTTTATGGTCTCTGGTCGATCACTCTGGCGATGTGGAACTGGATGCGATCCGCCCCTGCCGCATGGATCATCCTCTGGGGAATTGCCGGGTTGACCGCCCTCGGCATGCCGGTTGCGATGCGGTCGATTCGCCGGTACCGGAGGGATTGATGAAAAGCGCGTTATTCCTCGGTGTCTTCCTCGCAGCAGGCTGTGCCCACCAATCGATCGATCGCCCATCGGCGGTCAACCTCGCCGTAACGGCGTCGCCCGACGCCGCGCAAGTGTTCGGTACCGACGCCTTCGAACGCATGGTGAGGCGCGAGCTTCGCGGGGCGACAACGACACCGCCTCGGCCACTTACGCTCAGCGTGAACCTCGACTCGACGGATCGCCTGATCCACGGCGCGAAGGAGTCGCTGGCATCCGGAAGAACCGTTTATTGGCAAACGACCTTCACCGCGGTTGGCCGTCCGAAACCGGTGCTCGGGCGCGCCGGCCAGCAGGTTGTCGTCGGCAC
>DATART010000308.1:0-2561 GCA_036264035.1 Thermoanaerobaculia bacterium
TGATCGCCGCGGACGGTACCTCGATCATGATACCGATCGGAACGTCAGGGTTGTTCGCGATTCCCTCGGCGTCGAGTTCGGCGCGCAGCTCGCGCACGAGCGTCTTCACCTGCCGCACTTCCTGGACGCTGGTAACGACCGGGAACATGATCTTGATCTTGCCGAACGCCGAGGCGCGAAGCAGCGCGCGCAACTGCGTGCGGAACATGTCGCGGTGCTTCATGCACAGCCGCAATCCGCGCAGGCCGAGGACCGGATTGTTCTCCTTGCTGCCGATGACTTCCTTGGCCAGCTTGCGCCCGCCAAGGTCGAAGGTCCGGATCACGCACCAGCGGGGCGCGGTAGCCTCGGCCAGCGCTTTGTAGAGCTGAAAATGCTCTTCCTCATTCGGCAGCAGCGGACTCTTCGAGATGTACAGAAATTCGGAGCGATACAGTCCAATGCCCTCGGCGCCGAAGCGGATAGCGTCTTTCAACTCCTCGACGAGCTCGATGTTCGCCTGCAGCGTGATGCGGCGGTCGTCGCGCGTGACCGCTTCGAGGTCGCGATTCTCGAGCAGCCGGCGCTCCGCTTCCTCGTGACGGATGACGCGCGTCTGGTACTCGGCGATCATCGCCTGCGTCGGATTGACGAGCACCGTCCCCTCGTAGCCGTCGATGATCACCATCTCGTCGTTGTCGACGACTTTGGTAAGGCGAGGGACACCGATGATGGCCGGCATGAAGAGCGACTTGGCGATGATCGATGTATGCGACGTCCGCCCGCCTGCCTCGGTCGCGAATCCGACGATCGGCCGGCGATTGAAATGGATCGTGTCGGACGGCGTCAGATCATCCGCGAGGATGATGACGTCGTGCGTGATCTCGGAGACGTCATGATGTGCGATGCCCTGGAGATTCTTGAGCACGCGGTCGGCGACGTCTTTGACATCCGCGACGCGCTCGCGAAGGTAGACGTCATCGAAACTGAGAAATCGCGCCTGCAGCTCTTCCTGCACCTCGGCCATCGCCCATTCGGCGTTGACCTGCTCGGCCTCGATCTTCTGGATCACTTTGTCGGCGAATGACGGGTCGCTGACCATCATCGCGTGCGCTTCGAAGATCTGCGCGTATTCGTCACCCATCGAGCGCTTGACACGTTGCTTCAGCTCCTGCAACTGCGTCTGCGTCTTATCGAGTGCTTCGAGAAATCGATTGACCTCGGACGGCACCTCGTCGTCGCGGATCGGAACGCGATAAATCGCCGCCTCGCGCCGTTCGATGATGACCGCGCGCCCGATGGCGATGCCCGGCGAAACGCCGATCCCTTTGTACGTGCGGATGGCGCTACGCGACGCGGTAGCGAGTCTGGCTGCGGGTTCGGTAAGCATGACCTGCGGCGTCGAACGAGCCGCAAGTCATTCTACTTCATCGAATTTCGCGTCGATGAGCTTCTCGATCGCTTCGACCGCCTCCGCTTCGTCCTCACCATTCGCTTTGATGGTGATGGTCGTACCGCGGCCGGCGGCGAGGAGAAGGATGCCGAGGATGGACTTGCCGTCGACTTCCTCGTCTCCCTTGCGGATCTTGATGTCGGAACGGAATCGCGCGGCGCAATGAACGAGCTTCGCGGCGGCGCGGGCATGCAGACCGAGCTTGTTCTTGATCTCGATGTCGTGCTCGATCACGACGCGGCCCTTCGTTCGGCTGTCAGCAGCTCCGAGGCGACGCGGATGGCTTTCGATCCCTTTTCGCTGATCGTGTGCGCAACGGCGGTCAAGTCCTTTCCGTCCTGCTGCAGCGTGGCGAACTTCACGACCATCGGCAGATTGACGCCGGTGATGATCTCGACGCGGTCCTTCTCCAAAAAGGAAAGGCTGATGTTGCTCGGAGTGCCGCCGAACATGTCGGTGAAGATGATGACGCCGCCGTCGGTCCCGACGCGCTCCAGCGCCACGCGGATTTTCTCGCGCGCCTCGTCGACGCTGTCGGTCCACTCCAAAGGCACGGCCTCGATGACGACATTCGTCGATTCAATTTTCCTGGCAGCGCCGAGCAGCTCATTCGCCAGGTTGCCGTGCGTCACGATCAATGCACCAATCAATCAACTCTCCTCTGCAGCGGGCGAATGATAACCGTCAATCTCTGCGTATATCTGCATCATCTGCGGATAGAAGTGTTTATCCGCAGATGTCGCAGATGTTACGCAGATAACAGGCCGTTCACCGCTTGCAATCACGGTGAACGATCTCGACCGCGTAGCCGCGCGCCGCGAGATCGTCGGCCAGGCGCTGTCCGATGGCGACGGAGCGGTGTTTGCCGCCGGTGCAGCCGATGCCGATCGTGAGGTAGCTCTTCATCTCTTTCTGATACTGCGGCAAGAGGTAGGTCACAAAGTCGAGGAGCTTGCCGTAGAAGACGTCATATCCCGGCTGCGCTTTCAGATACGCGACCACCTCGGGATCGAGCCCCGTCTTCGGCCGGAGCGATTCGACGAAGTGCGGATTCGGCAGGAAGCGGACGTCGAAGAGCAGGTCCACGTTGTACGGCATCGCGTACTTGAAGCCGAAGGTGACGATCGTG
>DATART010000320.1:0-5730 GCA_036264035.1 Thermoanaerobaculia bacterium
CTCGTCCCTGAATCCCTAACCCCTCGTCCCTCGCCCCCTGAATCCCTTATCCTTCCCACCGTGCCGCCGCTGCCGTTCCGTCATATCGCCGTCGAAGGGCCGATCGGCGCCGGAAAAACGTCGCTGGTGAACCTGCTCGCGAAGCGGTTCCGCGGAACGAAGGTCCTCGAAGACGTCGACAACCCGTTCCTCGCCGAGTTCTACAAAGACAAGCGCGGCGCGGCCTTCCGCTGCCAGCTCTTCTTCCTGCTCTCGCGCTACGACCAGCAGCGGACGATCGGACAGCGCGACCTCTTCACGGAGCTGATCCTGGCCGACTATTCGTTTCCGAAGGACAAGATTTTCGCGTACATGACGCTCGAAGATTCGGAGCTGATGATCTACAACCGGCTCTACGAGATGCTGCGCGAGAGCGTGCCGAAACCGGACCTCGTCATCTATCTGCAGGCTTCGCTTGATACACTGCTCAAACGCGTGAAGAAGCGCGGACGGGCGTACGAGAAGTCGATCTCGCCACAATATTTGCAAGAGCTCAGCGAGGCGTACTCGCACTACTTTTACCGGTACGACGAGACGCCATTGCTGGTGGTGAACACGAACGAGATCGATTTCGTCAACACGCCCGAACATTTCGATCAGCTCATCGAGCAGATCGCAAATGCGAAGAAGGGAACGCAGTACTACGTACCGCTTGGATCCTGAGTAGCCGGACCGGGACGGGGTAGATGAAAGAGTGAAGTGTGAAGGGTGAAGAGTGAAATGAATCGTTTTCACTCTTCACCCTTCACTCTTCACCCTTCGTAAACCTCCTCCGGCCCACTGGAGGAGAGATGGAAACCAAACGAATCACCGTCCCCGCCGTCCGCGCCATGAAGGGCGTGACTCGCATCGGGATGATCACCGCGTACGACTATCCGAGCGCGAAGGTGGCGGACGCCGCCGGCAGCGACATCATCCTGGTCGGCGATTCCCTCGGCATGGTCGTTCTCGGCTACCCCGACACGCTCAGCGTCACTGTCGACGACATGCTCCACCACACGCGCGCCGCCGTCCGCGGTGCCTCGCACGCGCTCGTCGTCGGCGACATGCCTTATCTCTCCTACCACCTGTCGGTCGAGGAGTCGGTGCGTAACGCAGGCCGCTTCATCCAGGCCGGCGCGCATGCGGTGAAAGTCGAAGGCGGCAAGGCGTCGCGTATCCGCGTGATCGAAGCGATCCTCGATGCCGAGATTCCGGTGATGGGCCATATCGGACTGACGCCGCAATCCGTCAACGCGCTCGGCGGATTCAAGCTGCAGGGCAAAAATCGTGACGACGCGCGCCGCTTAGTCGATGAAGCGCAAGCGCTCGACCAGGCCGGCTGCTTCGCCATCGTACTCGAGTGCGTCCCGTCCGAGCTCGCGGCGATGATCACCGAACGTGTTTCCGTCCCGACCATCGGTATCGGCGCCGGTCCCGCCTGCGACGGACAGGTCCTCGTCTTCCACGATCTCCTCGGGCTCTACGACGGCCACACCCCGAAGTTCGTCCGCCGCTACGCGAACCTGGCGGACGAGATGCGCAGTGCGATCGAGCACTATCTCGCGGACGTCCGCGACGGCTCGTTCCCCGACGATGCGAAGGAATCGTTTCACGCCGCAAGCGCGGATGAATTGCGCGCGTTGTATGGGGAAGGTGTGGTCATCGAGATGCCGAAGGCGCAATGAAATCCTTTATCCGCAGATGACGCCGATATACACAGATAAAGACAATGATCATTGCCACGACGATCGACGAAGTCCGTGCGGCGCGACCGCGCGGCGCGAACATCGGCTTCATTCCGACGATGGGCTTTCTCCACGAAGGCCACATGTCGCTGATCGACGCCGCGCACGAAGCCGGCGCGAACTTCATCGCCGTCTCGATCTTCGTCAATCCGAAACAGTTCGGGCCGAATGAAGACCTGGCGAGCTATCCGCGAGATGAAGCGCGCGATAAAGCGCTGCTGCAGTCGAAGAACGTCGACCTCCTCTTTCTGCCGAGCGTCGACGTCATGTATCCACCTGGCGCGCAGACGACTGTCTCCGTCGGAGGCGTCGCGAAACCGCTGGAGGGCGAACGACGGCCGGGACACTTCGAGGGCGTCGCAACCGTCGTCCTCAAACTTTTCAACATCGTCCAGCCCGACCTCGCGGTCTTCGGCCGCAAGGACGCGCAGCAATGCGCGGTCATCGATCGCATGGTGCGCGATCTCGACGTGCCGGTGAAGCTCGTCTTCGCAGAAACCGCGCGCGAGCACGACGGGCTGGCGCGGTCGTCGCGCAACAGCTATCTGTCCGCCGAGGAACGGAAGATCGCGCCGGCGCTGCATCGCGCGTTGCGAGCGGGCGAGGAAGCGATCACACATGGAGTTCACGACGTCGACGCGGTCGAAACGCTTATGCGGCGCATGATCAACGAAACAGCGGGCATCGATGTCGACTACCTCGCCGTGGTCGACCCGGAAACGTTTTTGCCGCCGGGCGATTTTCGTCGGGAGGTTCTCCTCGCCGGCGCGGTGCGCATCGGGCGCACGCGGCTGATTGATAACGTACGGGTGCTGTCATCCAGAGCCGCCGGAGCGACGTAGCCGAAGGCGCAGTCGCGGAGGACGGCGAAGGATCCACGGCTGTTAACCCGGACAGGGCGGGCGTGAGCGTTCCCCCTCCCTGTCCGGGATTCAGCCGGGGATTCCTCGCCGCGCTCTGCCCCATCCGGGGCGCCGCCGGTTCGGAATGACAGCGCGGATGACAACACGACAGCCGGTCGCAGGATAGACTTTTGAAACGCCATGCGCACGCTTCTCCACGCCGTCATCCAGAACGCCGTCGTCACCAGCGCGGCCACGCTTTGGCCGGTCGCGCTCCGCGTCGACGCCTTCGTCCTGCGCGCGGCCGAGGTGCTGCCGTTCGAGGAAGTGAGCGTCATCAATGTCGCGACCGGCGAGCGGTTCTGGACGTGGATCGAGCCGGCGGCGGAGGGGAGCGGCGAGGTGGCTGTCCATTCCGGCACTCGCGCGCCCGTGCGCACCGGCGACACCATCAGCATCATGGCCTTCGCCACGTTTCACGAGGGGCAGACGCTGGCGCACAAGCCGCGCATCGTCACGCTCGGCGCGAACAATCAGGTGATGTCGGTCGGCGAAGGATGAGCGGCCGCTGGTTGACGCGCATCGCCGCCGCACTGCTGTTCGTCTCGCTCGCGGCGTCGACGCTGCCGCGGCTCATCGTCATCGTGGACAACGCGCGGACGCTGCTGCCGCTCCCGTATGAAGCGCGGCGCGAGCGGCAGATGGGACCGTGGTACACGTCGATCGAAAAACTCCGCGCGGCGCTGCCGAAGAAGGAGCAGGTCGCACTGATCGCGCCGCCGCGCGATCTCGATGCCGCGGTGTTCGCGAATTACTACCTCTACCCGATCCTCACGCGGATTTTCGCCGGACGGAATGCGTACCGCAATGCCGCGCCTGATCGGACGCGACCGGCGATCGTGGTGGCCGTGAACTCTGCACGGGCAGAGCGGACTGAATATGACGTCCTACGCGGCCGCGATCTTGCCGCCGGACATCGCATCATCACTGCTCCGGCTCTAAGTGCGCCGGCGACGACGTTCATTCTGCCATTGGCGGCATCGCTCGACGGTCCTTCGCCGGATACGTTCGTCATCGAAGCGACGCTCGTCAATCCAAACGCGGCGCCCGCCGCCGTGCGCGTGACCTTCTGGCCGAAAGGGCTTACGCGGACCATCGTCGTTCCCGCGCACAACACGACGGCGTATTACGACTTCGTCTACCAACTCTTCGGGATCATGAACTCCGGCTGGATGCGAGTCGAATCGTCACAGCCGCTGCGCGCGGCGTTCTACTTTGCCAATCGCGGACGCGGCGACGCGACGTTGCTTCCGAACGCGGCCACCGAAGCCACGCGCATCGCTCCCGGCACGCTGCATCGTGATGCGAAGCTGTTTGTGGTCAATCCGAAGGAAACGCGCGCGACCGCGATCGTGAACGGCGAATCGATTCCGCTCGATCCGCATGCGTTCATCGCGCGCCCGATCGCATCGCCGCCTGTCGTCAGCGGTGACGTCTACGCATTCATCACCACGCGCGAGCTGAACGGCCGCACCGACTTTCTCTGGCCGCAATGATCGGATTCATCGTCACCATCCTCCTCTTTCCACTCATCGGCTGGAGCCTCGGCAGGCGCAGCATCGGCGAAGCGTTCCTCCTCGGCATCGGCATCACAGGTTCCGTTTTGTTCATCGCCGGCGTCGTCCACGTGCCGCTGGTGATCGGAATGATGTTGCTTGGGGTGTGGGGAGTTGGGAGTGGGGTGTTGGAGATAAAACGCCGTCGCAGCCTGCGGTCAGATCTCCCACTCCCCACTCCCTACCCCCCACTCCCCACGATCCTCATGATCCTCCCGCTCGTTGCGCTCACGTTCGCGGCCGCGATCACTCCCCTCAACGACTTCGACGGCCGCGCGTTCTGGGCTTTGAAAGCGAAGGGGATCGCGCACGAGCGCAGCATCGACGGGCCTTTCTTTCACGGCGGCACGCACGATCCACGCAACGAATATCCGGTTCTGATCCCGCTCGACGGCGCGGTCACCCTGAGCCTCGCGCACAGCCTCGATGACCGCCATCTGCGCTGGTTCTACCTCGGCATCCTGGCCGCGCTGGCGCTGCTCGTGCGCGAGCGAATCGGACGTCTCGCATCACCCGCGGCCGGCGCGTGGTGCGCCGCGCTCCTCGTCTGGATTCCGCAATTCGCAGTCGAGCCGGAAGGGGGCGCGCTGTCGGCGTACAACGACATCGCAATTGCCGCATTCGCCGCCGGCGCATTCTTCGAATTGATCGATCAGGAGCGGCGCAGCGAAATCCGTTTCGGACTCTGGCTCGCGTTCCTGGTCCTGACGAAAAGCGAAGGCTTGCCGCTCGCCTTGGTCTTTCTCGGGATCGGTGCGTTCGTCTTGCGCAAACGAATCCTCACACCCGCAGTCATCGTCGTCATCGCAACGGCGGCGCTTATCATCTGGCGGTTGCGCATCCCCGCCGGCGATGAAGAAGACGTCTTCCGCCTGCTGCCGACGATTCCCGAAAAACTGCACCGCATCGGAGTCGCCGTCGCCGCCTTCCCGCGCCACATGCTCTTGATGCCGCGCTGGGGCATCTTCTGGATCGCGGTGATTGTGGCGGCAATCGTTGCCACGCGAATCGATCGGCGTGCATGGCTCGCGATCGCAGCCATCGCGTCTATCCTTGCGGTGTACACGGCTGTCTACGTAACGACCGCGTGGATTCCCTCGGAACTGATCGCCGTAACCGCCGATCGCCTGCTGATGCATGTGATCGCGCCGTCGCTGTTTCTGGTGGCTCTCGCAACTCGTGACAAAACAAAACTGTCATCCTGAACCGCCGCAGGCATGGAGCCGAAGGCGGAGTGCCGGAGGACGGTGAAGGACCCCCGGCTGCTAACCCGGGAAGGGCGGCGGCGTTCCAAAAGTGCGTGAAATGTGAAAAGCCGCCGCCCACCCGGGTTAGCAGCCGGGGATCCTTCGACCGTCCTACGCGACGACGGCTTCGCCTCTGTCGCTCCGGCGGCTCAGGATGACAGGCCATTGGCGGCAAGTGACAGCACTAAAAGGTCAGCTGAGTGACAGCACTTCGAGGTCAGTGCGGGGGGTAGGCTGGGTTGGTTTTAAACCGAAAACG